>JAIUMG010000162.1 GCA_022565655.1 Alkalimonas sp. | reverse complement strand
AACAGTGGTGTCAGTGCTTCGACCGTGCAATTGCTGGCCGCAAAGCCGGTACCGCCGTTAACCAGCACCACCTGCACCGCTGAACTTGCGATCCACTGGCTGATCTGGGCGCGCAGCGCATAGCGGTTGTTGGGTAGCAAAGCCCGTTCTGATATCTGATGGCCTGCTTGCTCAGCCAGTTGCTGCAATAAATCGCCGCTGCTGTCATTATCGCTGTTGCGGCTATCGGATACTGTCAGGATCGCCAGCTGCAGTGGTTGAAATGAAGGCCCTGTCTGTAAAGAGCTTAATCGTTTAGCCATGATGCAACTCCTTCGACGCGTAATTCAGTGCCTGCTGCCATTCGTCCGGGGTGTTGGCATTACACAGGACGGCAGAGTGTGTCGGCTGGCAGCTTTCAAAGCCGATGGCGGTTAATAGTGCCTGTACCGAACGATCGCTATGGGCCTGCTTTAGCACACGTTGTAAATAGCGATGAACAGCCAGGGAGTTGGGTAGTACACAGGGCAAGGGATGGCTGGCAAAACACACCGCTTTGTTGGTGCTTACCGCGACCAGTTGCTGAATGTCTGTCACCCTGAGTAGTGGGGTGTCGATGGCCAGCACCAGTACGCGATCTTCATGGCTGCGTCTAAGCCCGACTTCAATGCCTGCTAAAGGCCCGGCTGCGGCAAAGCGATCGGGCAGAAAGCCAGATGCATTGCGACTGACAATGACTTGCCGTGCGCCTGCTTTGGTTGCCAGTGTACTCATGTGTTGCCACAGTGGCTGGCCATGCCAGTTAAGATCGGCCTTGTCTTTACCCATGCGGCTGGATTTGCCACCAGCCAGTAAGATGCAACTGAAGCTTTGCTTTGGTGTCATGATGTTCTCCAGTACTTAGTCGCCAATCTCAGCCGCCAATCATGGCCAAGTGGCGGGTCGAGCCACTATTGCCCTGATGTAAATCATGGCTTTCGGCCTTGCCCAGTACTGCCTGTTGCAGATATTGCATCAGCGGTTGCGGGTCATCCTGTTGCAGATAATGGCGCAAGTCCTGGTGCTGTTCTGTAAACAGGCACATAAACAGCTGACCACGGCTCGACACACGTAAGCGGTTGCAATCGGCACAAAAATCTTTGCTGTAGGGCATGATGAGGCCAATCTGGCCGCGATAATCCGGGTGGGCGTACTCCAGCGCCGGGCCGGCGCTGCGAGCTTTTTGCTGCAACTGCCAGCCTTGCTGCAGCAATTGCTGCTGAATACTGGCGCCACTTAAATGCTGCTTTTGGTAGTAGGACTGATTGTCGTTGGTGCGCATCAGCTCGATAAAGCGCAGCGACACCGCTTTATCACGAACAAAATTAAGAAAATCAGGCAGTTGCAGTGCATTGTGCTGGCGCAGCAGTACGGTATTGAGTTTGACTTTGTTGATGCCTGTGGCAATGGCCTGATCGATGCCATCCAGAATAGCGGGCAGGCGGTTTTCACCAGTGACCAGGTGAAAGGTGGCGGCATCCAGGCTATCGACACTGACATTGATGGCATCCAGCCCGGCCTGTTGCCAACTGCTCAGATCGCGCTGCAGCCGGTAGCCATTGGTGGTCAGTGCCACCTGCTCAATGCCCACGGTTTCTTTGCAGGCAGCGATGATCTCGCTTAAATCTTTACGCAGCGAGGGTTCGCCGCCAGTAATACGCACCTTGCGGGTGCCGAGCAGGGCAAAGGCTTTGACCAGCCGTTTAATCTCTGGCAGAGTCAGCTCGTCCTTGCGGGAGCTGCAATCCGGACCGTCAGGCAGGCAGTAGCTGCAGCGAAAATTGCAGCTTTCGGTAATAGAGAGCCGCAAATAGGTAAAGCGGCGCGCATAAGCGTCGATCAGCATAATTCACCTTTCCAAATCGGGAGGTATGACCGTTTCCCGTCATACCCGGTGGCCTGATTGCCACGGCTTACTGTTCATGGCTTTGCTAAAAGCGTTAGAGCCAGCAGCTCGGTGTGTTGTTTGTATCTTAGTCATTGTTCAGCAGGCTTGTTATTGCTCTGAATGGAGGGGGAGATACCTCATGCGGGGTATGAAGGAGCGGTAAGTCATCTTTTTTTGTGCTGGATCAAATCGTGTCAATGCAAGAAAGTTACCATGCAGCGATTCTATTTATAGGGAGCCTAAGATGGCTGAAGTACCTGAATTGTTATCGCCGGCTGGTAGTTTAAAAGCCATGCGTCTCGCTTTTGCCTATGGTGCCGATGCGGTCTATGCCGGCCAGCCTCGTTTTAGTTTGCGGGTGCGCAATAACGAATTTGATCTGCCGACCTTAGCCATGGGTATTGCCGAAGCACATCAGCTTGGCAAGAAGTTCTATGTGGTCGTCAATATTGCACCGCACAACAGCAAGTTAAGCGGCTTTGTCGAAGATATGGCTCCTGTGGTGGCACTGAAACCAGATGCACTGATTGTGTCCGATCCCGGCGTGATTTACCTGTTAAAGCAGAACTTTCCCAACATGCCGCTACATTTGTCGGTACAAGCCAATACGGTAAATTGGGCCGCGGTGAAATTCTGGCAACAGCAGGGTGTGGAGCGGGTGATTTTATCGCGCGAGCTGGCGGTGGAAGAAATTGCCGAAATTCGCCGGCAGGTGCCACAGATGCAGCTGGAAGTCTTTGTGCATGGCGCCTTGTGCATGGCCTATTCCGGCCGTTGTTTGCTGTCTGGTTACATCAATAAACGCGACCCGAACCAGGGCACCTGCACCAATGCTTGCCGCTGGCAGTATCAGGTTCATGCTGCGACTGAAGATGCCGTGGGCCAGTTTACGCCAGTTCATGCTATCTCAGAAAGTGAAAAGCCCGTCAGTGAGCCAGTATTGATCGAAGAACAAGGTCGCCCTGGTGAGCTGATGGCGATGGAAGAAGACGAGCATGGCAGCTACATATTAAATTCGAAAGATTTACGTGCTATCGCCCATGTGAAAGCTCTGACCGAAATGGGCGTGCAGTCGCTAAAAATCGAAGGCCGTACCAAATCACCTTATTATGTCGCACGTACCGCACAGGTGTATCGTCAGGCCATTAACGATGCTGTGGCCGGAAAGGATTTCGATGCCAGCTTGCTAACTGAGTTGGATGGGATGGCGAATCGCGGTTTTACCGAAGGATTTTTGCGCCGCCATGTGCCGCAAGAGCTGCAAAATTATCAGACCAGCCACAGTGTCGGTCAGCAGCAGCTGGTGGGGGAGTTTATTGGTGAACAAGATGAGGCCGGCTTTGCCCTGGTGGAGGTGAAAAACCAGTTTGCCGTTGGCGATAAGCTGGTGCTGATGAGCCCACAAGGCAATCAGACCTTTGTGCTTGAGGCGTTACGCGATAAGCAAAACCACGACATTCTGCTGGCACCTGGCGCTTGTTACCAGTTGAAAGTGAAATTACCGCATAATCAGTCGTTGCAATACGCTATGCTGTTGAAGCAGCTACCAATGGCAGAAACTGTTGCAGCACAACAGGTGGCGAGCTAAACCATGACAGCGGTGATAGAAGTAAGCTGTATCAATTGTGACATGTGCGTACCGGAATGCCCTAATCAGGCGATTTTTATGGGGGCGCAGCACTACGAAGTGGACCCAGAGCTTTGTACTGAGTGTGAAGGTTTCTACGATAAGCCTACTTGCATTGCTGTGTGCCCGATTGATTGTATAGAAATCGTATAAATGTATAATATTTGCGGTTTTCTATATATATCGCATGCTTCAATACTAAAAAAAGTCTTTTTCTATGCATAATGCGTTGTCATTATCGCCACTGATTGACAGATAAGCATAAGTAACAGAACTAAGACTGTAGTTGCAAAAACAAAAACGCCACTCATTGAGTGGCGTTTTCATATAAGAATGTGGTGCGTCCTAGTGAATTCGAATCACTGACCCCCACCATGTCAAGGTGGTGCTCTAACCAACTGAGCTAAGGACGCAGAGTGTTGTCGGTGACAACGGCCGCTATCTTAGTGTTCACGGCTGGTATTGGCAAGTGTTTTTTTAGTGAAGTAGGCTGTTTGCTGTATTTTTGCCCGCAGTGATCAAAGCGCAATCGATTTGCTCTATCCTGGCGTGTCTTGGTTGCCATTTATCCCATGCTTTTGCAGCTTGGTGGGGTTTTGCTGCGCTGACAAATTTGATTGTGGTAAGGTTTAAACAGCACAGTCTTACAAAGAAGAAGAGACCGATGAAAACTTGGCTAACAAAGAATAACAAACACCTTCGACAATCCCGTGGTTTGGCACTTTGCCTTGCTGTTGCAATAGGCACTTTTGCCTGTGCTCAGTTGCCAACCTCTGAAGCACCAAGCCCAACAGCGGTGGTGATCCCATCCAGTAACACGGTCACCGATGGACTGCGGCCGCTTACACTGACTGATGTGATGCAGTTTCGTGAAATCAATCAGCGAAGTGTCAGCGACAATCAGCGGGTGATGGTATATACCGCGGAGCCTGATTATGGCGATAGCAGCGGCTATGTGGTGCATCTGATGACCGGGCAACAATTTTCTGTGCCCTATGCTGATCGTGGACAAGTGAATGCAGATGGCAGTTTTGCGCTGTTTCGTCAGAGGGCTTCTTTGTTGCAGCGCGAGCAGGCTAGCGATAAAGAAGCACGTGATGCGCTAGCCCATGATGCAGTGCTGCTGGATACAGAGAACGGCGAGAAAAGGCTGTATAGCAATATCGAGCATTTTGCTTTTACCGGCGATGGCCGTTTTGCGGTGTTGTTGCAGCGAAAAGCAGACAGCAAAGATACCACTCAGTTGTTGCAGGCGGTTGAACTGGCAAGCGGTAAGCCCTTTGAACTAGGGCAGGTGACTGAGTTTTCAGTAGCGGATGAAGGCAGCTTAGTAGCTTTTGTGGTAGAAACCCGCGATAGCGATGACGATAGCTTGCGCTTGCAACAGGTGCAGCTATGGGATGCGGCTTTTGAGCGATGGTTTGAGCTGACGCCGCCATCGGAGTCGGTGTTTCAGCAATTGCGCTTTAGCTCGGATGGCAAGCAACTGGTCTTTTTGAATGGCAAGCGTGCAGACAAAGATAATGGCAATAACGCTACTAATGACATAGCGCAGCAACTATGGTTCTGGCCTGCCGAGCTGAACAAGGCGGAGCCGTTAGAGTTAGCCATGGATGGTTGGATCCTGAGCCAGCATCAGGCACCACGCTGGAGTGATGATGGCGAGCGTATTTTTATTGGTTTCCGGCCTGAGCCAGATGTAGCGGAAGAGAGCCTGGCGGCACCAGAAACGGAAGCTGACCTGTTCGTCACCGAGCGTTTATTAGCCGACCGCCGTTTGCAGGTATGGCATGGCCAGGATGATCGCATTAATCCACAGCAAAAAGCCGAGTATCAGCAAGCGCAAAAACGCACGGCACCAGCAGTGCTCTGGTTGAACGATGAGCAGCTGGTGGCACTAAGTGATGATATCGAAGATCGCTTGTACTTTAGCGAGCATAGTGAAGCGGTGTTGATTAGCAATGGCCGGCCTTATCTGCAGGATATGACCTGGGATGGCCGTTTTCACGATGTCTGGCATGTCAATTTACGAACCGGTGAGCGCCAGCAGGTGTTTGCTCGCAACCGCAGCGTTGAGCGGGCACATTTATCGCCAAGTGGTCGCTATGCGGTCTATCAGCAAGATGGTCAATGGCAGCTGTTTGACAGCCAAGATGGTAAGCATCGGCTGTTGGGTACTGATGCCAATGTATCCTGGGTGAATGAAACCCATGATCGGCCCGAACCTGCGGCCAGCTATGGTGTGGCCGACTGGCTGGCTGATGAGTCAGCCGTGTTGGTGTACGATCGCTTTGATATCTGGCAGTTGCAGCTCGATGGCAGCAGCCAGAATCTGACACAGCTTGGTCGGGAAACGCGGCAACGCCATCGGCTTGAGCGCACCGATGCCAAAGCTCTGGCTGTTGAACCCGGAGCAGAGTTACTGCTTAACGTGTTTAATGAAGAAGATAAAAGCTATGGTTTTTCGCAACTGTCGTTAAGCAATCAGCAACTGCAGCCACTAGTCGCGAAGACTAAACGCTTTGATCTGGTGGAAGCGCTGCCGAAACAAGGCGGTTATTTGTACACCGAGCAAAGCTTCCGGCAATTCCCGGATATCTGGTGGGCCAATGCCGACTTTACCGAGCGTCGCCGACTGACCGATGTCAATCCACAGCAAACTGAGTTTGTCTGGGGCGACAGCCATCTGATTGATTGGTACACCGAGGATGGTGAGCGTTTGCAGGGTGTTGTCATTACGCCGGATGGTTATGATGCCAATCAGACCTACCCAGTTCTGGTGTATTACTACGAGCAGTTCTCGCAGCGTTTGCATCATTTTAACCAGATGAAAGTCAATCACAGGCCGAACTTTCCCTTTTATCTGGGGCAGGACTATGTAGTGTTTTTACCCGATGTACGCTTTCGCGAAGGTGCGCCCGGACCAAGTGCAACTGAATCCTTATTGCCGGGCATTGATCGCTTAATTGAGCTGGGTATTGCCGATCCTGATGCGATCGGGCTGCATGGCCATAGCTGGTCGGGGTATCAAACGGCTTTTGTGGTGACGGAAACCGATCGCTTTGCCGCTGCAGTGGCGGGGGCACCTGTGTCGAATATGACTAGTGCTTACAGTGGTATCCGTTGGCAAACGGGCTTGGCCCGCTTGTTCCAGTACGAAACCGGCCAAAGTCGTTTAGGGGTTTCGATGTATGACGATCTGGCTCCTTACATTAAGAATTCACCGGTATTTTTTGCCGATCGCATCAACACACCAATGCTGATCCAGTTTGGTGATGCCGATGGTGCTGTGCCTTGGGAGCAGGGCATTGAGTATTATCTGGCGCTGCGGCGCTTGGGTAAAGAAGTGGTGATGTTGCATTATGAAGATGAGCCACACCATTTACAGCGCTATGCCAATAAGCTGGATTACACCATTAAGATGCTGGAGTTTTTTGATCATTTCTTAAAAGGCGAACAAGCACCAGACTGGTGGCTGGAAGGCATGCCGTATCAAAAGTACGATTAGTCCCTGAACAGACGAACGGAGCGATGGTTATCGCTCCGTTAAACCAACCGGGCACTGTTGGTTCAATTGTTGCCACCAACCGACATGACTGAGAATGTTGGCTTGTAGTTGTTGTTGGCTGTGTTGATAACGTGACTCCAGCACGGGTAGCATCGGGCTGTCTTGATACAACCGCTCAAGCTCAGGCCATAGTGCCTGGTAATAACGTTGATGCAGAGTGAAATAGGGCTGCAGTGTTTCGGCAAAAAACTTCATAAAGACAGTACTTAAAATCGTCAGTTGCTCAGATGTGCGTTGTGCAGGGCAAAACTGCTCTGGCGCTATGGCAAGCAAAGGGGCATTGATGCCATCCATCCAACCGGCTGTATAACGCAGGCTGTACTGTAAAACCGCTAAGGTATCATAGCGATGCAACACACTGAGTGCGGCCTCACTATCAATGGCAAGAAGCCATCGCCATT
>JAIUMG010000161.1 GCA_022565655.1 Alkalimonas sp. | reverse complement strand
TAAGAGGCGACCATTTTTTTGATTTGCCGATCTTCCAGCAGAATACCCAGCCCAAAGCCATCGACGCCACAGTTGTTTGAAACGACGGTTAGGTCTTTGGTACCCATTGCTTTGATTCGGGCAATTAACCCTTCCGGAATGCCACAGAGGCCAAACCCACCGGCAATGACGGTCATGCCGTCTTCAAGACCTGCCATGGCCTCTTCGTAACTCTGTACGACTTTGTTAAACCCTGCCATTTGTTATCCTCACTGCTTCGGATAGTAAACATCCGCTGCTAAAAACCAAGCAGGGGTGGATGTATTTTTTATTGCGACCTTGTCAGGCAGGGAAGCCTGACAAGAGTCCCCAGGGATGGGTTTACGACGTGTCGCAATAAAAATATACGTAACCCCTGCGTGCTACGAAGAACTTATGCTCAACATAACAGCTGCTATTTATCTTAATTGTTACTTAGGATTAGTTTTAAGGCACTTGGCTTGCAATGCCAATCCTACTTTAGAACTAACCGGCTTGCCGAGCTCGGCACAGATCTGCCAGCCAGCCTGCGCTAACACATTTAAATCAACACCGTGTTTAATGCCCAGGCCATTTAGCAAAAAAACCACATCTTCAGTGGCAACATTGCCTGACGCCCCGGCCGCATAAGGGCAGCCACCTAAGCCAGCCACTGCACTATCGATTACGGCAATGCCACGCTGAAGTGCGGCGTAAATATTGGTTAACGCCTGGCCATAGGTATCATGGAAATGCACCGCTAATTGCTCTTTTGGCACCACCGCCATCACAGCATCCAGCATGGCATTTACGCTGTTGGCGGTACCGACGCCGATGGTATCGCCCAGCGATATTTCATAGCAGCCCATATCCAGTAAAGCTTTGGCAACACGAGCGACTTCAGCTGGTGGAACATCCCCCTGATAGGGACAACCGACCACACAAGACACATAGCCCCGCACGCGGATCCCATCCGCTTTTGCTTGCTGCACCACCGGAGCAAAGCGCTCGAGACTTTCGGCAATGCTGCAATTGATATTCTTCTGGGTAAAGGCTTCAGAGGCCGCGCCAAAAATGGCAACTTCATCGGCCTGGGCAGCGATGGCTGCTTCGTAGCCCTTGAGATTCGGTGTCAGGGCTGCGTAGGTGATCCCGGCTGTACGGTTGATCTGTTGAAACACGGCTGCAGAGTCTGCCATTTGTGGAACCCACATTGGTGAGACAAAGGCTCCGGTTTCTATATAGTTAAGGCCTGAGCGACTTAACTGTTCGACCAAAGCGACCTTTGCGGCCAGTGACACTGCAGTTTCATTTTGCAGGCCATCACGTGGGCCTACTTCAACGAGTCGAACCTGAGTGGGTTGCATTAGCTTTCCTCCGTAGCCAGTTCGACCAGTTCAGCACCATCTTGCACCAGCTCACCAGCTTGGAAGTACACGGCTTTAACGATGGCATCGGTGGGGGCTTTTATGCTGTATTCCATCTTCATGGCTTCCATCACCACCAGCGTTTGTCCGGCTTTCACTGGCTGACCGGCTTCGACCAGGACGGCGACGATGGTGCCATTCATTGGGGCGGTCAGGCTGCCACTGTCTTCGGCAATATCTGCATCGGTATGCAGTTCAGTTTGATAACTGAAATCGTAGCGATGATGACGAATAAATACACTGATAATTTCCTGGTACTGGCTGATGCGTACCCGGGTTTTATGTTCACCCAAGGTGGCAATTAACTCATCACCATGCAAACGAGCTTGGCAGCGCAGGGTTTGTCCGTCCAGCTGCACCAACACTGCATCCTGCAACTGCTCTAAGTGCAGCGTATGGCTATGGTCCTGGTGTTGCAACGTCAATTGCTGCATCGGCTGTTCATTCAGGCGCCAGCCGTGGCTGAATTGCCAGGGACTAAAGCGATCTTGTGGCGTAGCTGGTTGTTTTTGTGTTTCCAGGATATAAAGAGCTGCCAGCACCAGCGCTTGGTTATTTTCTTTAGTGGCTGGTGCAAACAGCGTATCCTGATGATGTTCAATAAAGTTGGTATCCAGCTCGGCCGCGACAAAAGCAGGGTGCTCGACCAAACTGGTCAGAAAGCTCAGATTGGTGGTGACACCTGCAATGCGATAATCATCCAGTGCACGCAGCATACGGCTGATGGCGCGGTCACGATCTTCATCCCAGACAATCAGCTTGGCGATCATCGGATCGTAGTAAGGGCTGATTTCATCGTTTTCCACCACACCACTGTCGACCCGGACGAAACGGCTGGCCTCCGGCTGGCGTAAATAGGTTAGTTTGCCGGTGGCTGGCAGGAAATCATTGTCTGGATCTTCGGCATAAACCCGTACTTCAATGGCGTGACCATGGATACTGACTTCTGATTGTTCTAACGGCAGAGGCTGGTTAGCGGCTACTAGGAGTTGCCATTTAACCAGATCCTGACCGGTGATCATTTCTGTGACCGGATGCTCGACCTGCAAACGGGTGTTCATTTCCATAAAATAGAAAGAGCCATCTTCATCAAATAGGAACTCCACCGTACCAGCACCACGGTAATCAATGGCTTGCGCTGCTTTGACGGCGGCTTCACCCATAGATTGGCGCTGCGATTCGGTAAAGTTAGGAGCGGGTGCTTCTTCAATCACTTTTTGATGGCGACGTTGAATGGAACAATCGCGCTCGGCCAGATAGACGGCATTGCCGTGGTTGTCTGCAAACACCTGGATCTCTACATGGCGAGGCTTGGTCAGGTAGCGCTCCATCAACATTTTATCGTTGCCAAAGCCAGCCATGGCTTCACGCTTGGCACTGCTGAGGGCATCGGCAAACTCACTGGCTTGCCATACCACACGCATGCCTTTGCCACCGC
The DNA here is from genome assembly GCA_022565655.1 of Alkalimonas sp. Lineage (GTDB taxonomy): Bacteria > Pseudomonadota > Gammaproteobacteria > Enterobacterales > Alteromonadaceae > Alkalimonas. The sequence goes on along the minus strand of JAIUMG010000161.1, from coordinate 4,697 downwards.
CTCCGTAGGCTGCTTTTAACAGCAGAGGGAAACCAACATTCTCGGCTTCTTTGGCCAAAAAGACTGGATCCTGATTGTCACCATGATATCCGGGCACCAGGGGCACGCCTGCTTTTGCCATAATGTCTTTGGCGGCACTTTTGGAACCCATGGCTTCAATGGCGGCAACTGGCGGGCCGATAAAGACGATATTTTGCTGGCTGCAGGCTTTGGCAAATTCAGCATTTTCGGATAAGAACCCATAGCCAGGATGGATGGCTTCAGCACCAGCGTCTTTGGCAATCTGCAGGATTTTATCGGCTTTTAAATAGGAATCTTTGCTGGGAGCCGGGCCTAATAAAAAGGCTTCATCGGCCATATTGACATGACGAGCATTGGCATCGGCTTCAGAATACACCGCCACGCAGCGGATCCCCAGCTTATGGGCGGTTTCAATAATGCGACAAGCGATTTCACCACGATTGGCAATCAGAATTTTACGAAACATGGCTTAGTCCTTCGGCAGCCAATTGGGGCTGCGTTTGGTTAAAAATGCAGTCAGACCTTCCTGACCTTCAGCAGAGACTCGAATACGAGCAATGGCCTCTGTGGTATGGCTAATTAATTGCGCATCTATTGGCCGCTGACTGACATCGGCAATCAACGTCTTGGCTGCTGATACGGCCGCTGGGCTGTTTTGCAGCAATTGCTGGCATAGCTGCTGAGTAATATCCTCTAAGCTGTCGTTTTCCACGATTTGATGCAGCAATCCCAGTCGCAGTGCTTCCTCAGCGAAGAAACGCTCCGCCGTGATGAAGTAACGCCGACTGGCTCGTTCGCCAATGGCGCGGATCACATAGGGGCTGATGACGGCAGGGATCAAACCAATTTTGACTTCACTTAAACAAAAACTGGCTTTGGCATCGGCGATAGCGATATCACAACAAGCCAGCAAGCCGACAGCACCGCCAAAGGCAGCGCCTTGTACCACGGCAATGGTGGGTTTCGGGAATACATCCAGCAGCCTCATCAGTTCAGCCAGACGGCCGGCATCATCCAGATTCTGCTGGTAGTTTTTTTCGGCCATCGACCGCATCCAGTTCAGATCGGCACCGGCAGAGAAATTTTTGCCATTGGCTTTGAGCAGTAACACACGCACAGTCGCATCGTCAGCCAGTTGCTGCAATGCCTGAATGATTTGTTCAATCATCACATCATCAAAGGCATTATGCACTTCCGGCCGGTTCAGTGTCAGGCTGGCGACACCTTGCGGTGAGATGGACAGGTCAATGTAGGTTTCGGCCATAGATGTTTATCTCTAAGTTGTATTGCTCGCTGGTCGAGCCAGAATTCTGTTCTGCGTCAGGTGCTCAGGAGCAATATGCGAGCATTTTCTGTGACGCGCTGTGAATCCATCCCTGGCAGCTCATCTCGCGCCGTCCGGGCGCTCCAAGGTCACAGAAAAGCTCCCATACCACTCCTCTGCTAGCTCGGTGCTGCGTTTTACATTCTAAACACACCAAAACGGGTATCCGGAATAGGTGCGTTCAAGGCAGCTGCCAAGGCCAGACCAACCGTCATGCGGGTTTGTGCCGGGTCGATAATACCATCGTCCCATAAGCGGGCACTGGCGTAGTACGGATGCCCTTGTTTCTCATACTGCTCGACAATGGGCTTTTTCAGCGCTTGTTCGGCTTCAGGGCTGAGGGTTTCACCTTTGCGGGCCAGGCCATCTTTGGTGACTTGCGCCATTACTCCGGCGGCTTGTTCACCACCCATCACCGAAATGCGGGCATTGGGCCACATCCACATCATGGTGGGGTCATAAGCACGTCCACACATGCCATAGTTACCTGCGCCATAGCTGCCGCCAATTAACACCGTAAATTTTGGTACTTCGACACAGGATACGGCGGTAACCATTTTGGCACCATGCTTGGCAATACCTTCGGCTTCGTATTTTTTGCCGACCATAAAGCCGGTGATATTTTGCAAAAACAACAGTGGGATTTTGCGTTGACCACACAACTCAATAAAGTGGGCTCCTTTTTGCGCAGACTCGGAGAATAAAATCCCATTATTGGCAACGATCCCTACCGGGTAGCCGAAGATCCGCGCAAATCCACAAACTAAAGTGCTGCCGTAGTATTGTTTGAACTCATCAAAATCGGAACCATCGACCAAGCGGGCGATGACTTCTTTGACATCAAAAGGTTTTTTCAGGTCAGTGCCAACGATGCCATAAATTTCTTTAGCATCGTACAGTGGCTCTTCCGGCTCTTTGACGTCCATCTGAGCCGGGGCGATACGGTTTAAACGTGAAACCGCATTGCGCGCCAGTTGCAATGCATGCTCATCGTTCACCGCATAGTGGTCGGCCACGCCTGAGATCTTGCAGTGTACATCGGCGCCACCCAGTTCTTCAGCACTGACTTCTTCACCGGTGGCGGCTTTGACTAAGGGAGGGCCAGCGAGGAAAATCGTGCCTTGTTCTTTAACGATGATACTTTCATCGGCCATGGCTGGCACATAGGCACCACCTGCAGTGCAAAGCCCCATCACAACGGCAATTTGCGGAATACCTTTAGCCGACATCCGGGCCTGATTATAGAAAATACGGCCGAAATGCAGTTTGTCCGGGAAGACATCATCCTGACGAGGCAGGTTGGCACCACCGGAGTCGACCAAATAGATGCAGGGCAGGTTACAGCGCTCGGCAATTTCCTGCGCGCGTAAATGCTTTTTGACGGTCAGTGGGTAGTAGGTGCCACCTTTGACGGTAGCATCGTTGGCAACAACCATGCACTCAACGCCGTTGACCCGGCCAACCCCAGCCACTACTCCTGCACAGGGAATGTAATCATCGTAACACTCCCAGGCGGTGAATTGACCGACTTCTAAAAACGGTGAGCCGGGGTCAAGCAGTTTTTGAATACGATCGCGGACAAACAATTTGCCACGCGAAGTATGGCGGGCAATAAGAGCTTCACCGCCCCCCAGTTTAATTTGCTGTACCTTGGCATTTAAGTCATCCACCACTTTTTGCATGGCGCTGGCATTGTGTTGAAACTCCTCACTGCGAGGGTTCACTTTACTTAATAATTTGGTCACTGAACTCACCTATGCACGGTTTGCGTATTTGCCCTGCTGGTCAAAACCAGCTGGCTATCAATACGGTTTCACAATGTGAAACTAGTTGGACTCAGTAAACAATTCGCGGCCAATCAACATGCGGCGAATTTCGGACGTACCTGCACCAATCTCATACAGCTTGGCATCACGCAGTAAGCGCCCGGTCGGGTATTCATTGATGTAACCGTTGCCACCTAATAACTGGATCGCATCCAGCGCCATTTTAGTGGCCAGCTCTGCAGCATATAAAATCACAGCAGCAGCATCTTTTCGGGTGGTTTCGCCGCGGTCACAGGCTTTGGCGACGGTATAGACATAGGATCTGGCCGCATTCATCTGAGTGTACATATCCGCCAGCTTGCCTTGCACCAACTGGAATTCACCGATGGACTGACCAAACTGCTTGCGGTCATGAATGTAAGGCACAACCACGTCCATGCAGGCCGTCATGATGCCAAGCGGGCCTGCTGACAGCACGACGCGCTCGTAATCCAGGCCGCTCATTAAGACTTGTACTCCACGGCCGACTTCACCCAACACGTTTTCAGCTGGTACTTCACAATCTTCAAACACCAGTTCACAAGTGTTGGAACCGCGCATGCCCAGTTTGTCGAGCTTCTGAGCCTGGCTAAAGCCTTTAAAACCGCGCTCGACAATAAAGGCGGTAATGCCTTTTGAACCAGCATTAATATCGGTTTTAGCATAAATGACATAGGTATCGGCATCCGGGCCATTGGTGATCCACATCTTGTTGCCGTTTAGTACATAGTGATCGCCTTTCTTATCAGCACGCAGTTTCATACTGACGACATCTGAGCCTGCGTTCGGCTCGCTCATGGCGAGCGCACCGACATGCTCGCCGCTGCATAACTTAGGTAGGTATTTTTGCTTTTGTGCTTCGTTGCCGTTACGGGCAATTTGGTTGACACACAAGTTAGAGTGAGCGCCATAAGATAAAGCTACTGATGCCGAAGCACGGCTGATTTCTTCCATCGCCACCACGTGCTCTAAATAGCCCAGGCCTGAGCCACCATATTGTTCATCGACGGTAATGCCAAGCAAGCCTAAATCACCAAATTTGCGCCATAAATCACTTGGGAACTCGTTGTCGTGGTCAATTTGTTCGGCCCGTGGTGCAATTTCATCGCGGGCAAAGGCGTTGACCTGCTCGCGGATCATATCGACGGTGTCGCCAAGGTCAAAATTGAGCGTTTTGTAATTACTGATCATGATGCGTTCCCATTGATGATTCGGATTGAGATGTGGATTGACTGCTGGATGGCTTGGCCTGGCTGAGCGTTTCGCGGCAACGCTTCTCAACCGTGACCAGCTCCATCAACACGACTTTAATGTCGTCCATTTGCTGATGCAGCTCAGTTTTTTTCTGTTCAATCAGGGCTAGCATAGTTTTGAGTTGCGTCACACTGCTTTTATCGGCGTCGTAAAGCTCGAATAGCTTGCCGGTTTCAGCCAGACTGAAGCCCAGACGCTTGCCCCGCAGGATCAACTTTAGCCGGACGCGGTCACGTTTACTGTAAATCCGGGTCTGGCCATTGCGGGTAGGCGTCAGTAAGCCCTGATCCTCA
>JAIUMG010000160.1 GCA_022565655.1 Alkalimonas sp. | reverse complement strand
ATGATCAATCTGCCAGGCCGGGCCATAGGATGGCAGAATGATGACATCAGCTTCTTGCTTTTTCAGGTACTGATCCAATACTTCCATCGCCAACTGACGGCTATTGGTCAGAGCGCGCTGATAATCATCGTGCTCAAGCTCCAGATCCATTGCAGCAGCTTGCTCCAGATATTCCTGACCAAAAAAAGCCAGTGCTGCTTCACCTTTGGCCTGATTAAAAGCTACCATTTTAGCGACTGAATTCACCTTGTCATCGACAGCATAATCTTCAAGCCACTGCTCCAGATCCCGGCGAAACTCATACACCAGCACTTTCAGTTCATCCTGATACAGCTCAGCCGGTAGCTGCCATTCATCTACTGTCATTACAGCCACCCCCTGCTGCAATAAAAGCTCAGCAATACTATCCAGCATCGTGCCAATGGCTTCATCCTGCTCATCGTAAGCCCTTACCAATACTACTTTGCTTATCTCTGGTGCCTGTTCAGCCGCCTTAGTTAACGCAACCGGTAACTTCTGGCGTGCTTCTTTGGTCAGCATGGCATCGAGCAATAATGCAGCATCAAATACATGGCGCGTTATTGGGCCAGCAATATCCTGCGCACTGGCTATAGGAATAATCCCCTCACCAGACACGGCACCACGTGTTGGCTTAATGCCCACCACACCATTGATCGAGGCGGGACACATAATGGAACCATCCGTTTCTGTACCAACGGCTAATAAGGCCATATCCGCAGCAACCGCAACGGCTGAACCCGAACTGGAGCCGCAAGGGGTATGTGATAGCAAGTGAGGGTTGCGCGTTTGCCCGCCCAAAGCAGACCAACCACTGGCCGACCCGGTACCTCGGAAGTTGGCCCACTCTGACAAATTTGCCGTCCCCAGAATCACAGCGCCAGCTTGCTCTAACTGATCAACCAAGCCCGCATTGCGTCCGGTGATATGGTTTTTCAAGGCCAGCGCTCCAGCCGTGGTTGGCAAGGTCGCAGTAGAAATATTGGCTTTTAAAATCACGGGCAAGCCATGCAATGACGAGAGCTCGGACTGACTAGCGCGTTCTTGATCGCGTAAGCGCGCTTGTTGCAATGCCTGAGGATTAATATCCATCACCGCCGCGAGTTGGTAGCCCTGCCGATTGTGTTGCTCAATTCTATCCAGGTAATAGTGAACCAGTTGCTCACTGGTTAACTCGCCTTGTTGCAACGCCCGTATGGCAGATTTTGCATCCAGCCAACTTGGAGCCGCCAGCACAGAGGTACTTAAAGTGCTAAGCAGAGCGAACACGACCGTCTTGAGCATAATGTATTTTCCTAAGGCAAAGGGGCTTGCTCCATAGTAATGCTAAACCGACTTGATGCAACTACCATTTATCGCGGATCATGCCAGATTGTTCGCATTTGTTGCATCATTCTACTTGCAGCGATCACCAGAACTGATTAGGCTGCTTTTTTCTTCAGGATATCCGCTATGATTGGAGCCATTGCTGCCCTGACCACGGCTTGCTGCTGGGCGGTCGCTGCCCGCCTCTATCGTCAGCTCGGTGCCAGTTTCTCACCATTGGCGCTGAACTTCTGGAAAGGGCTGATCAGCCTGACTATTTTACTGCCATTAAGCCCCGCTATCCTGGACGCCAGTTCACTCAGCTCTGCCCAACTGCTCCTGCTATTACTCAGTGGTGCTATCGGTATTGGCCTTGGCGATACCTGCTTTTTTCTGGCGCTTAATCGCATTGGCGACCGGCTCTCCTTGCTGGTGGCTGAAACCCTGGCTCCATTACTCACCGCCATCTTTGCCATTATCTGGTTGGTGGAGCTACTTAGCTGGCAGCAATGGCTGGGGATCGGCTGCATTTTGCTGGCGGTTGATATGGTACTGCGCTTGCAGCGCCGGCAACAACCACAACAACTCTGGAGCGGTTACAGTTTTGCTGCCCTGGCAGCCTTGTGTCAGGCAATCGGCGCGGTGATCAGCCGGGATGTGTTTTTGCACAGTACCATTGATGTAGCCAGTGCCAGCAGTTGGCGCTTACTCGGTGGTATGGCGATTATTGTGCCTATGCTGCTACTCAGTCGACAGCGACTGCTGCCGCGGCCTCACTCAAAGCTTCGGCCTTGGTTGATCCTGCTGGCAGCGACCTTAATTGGTACCACGGCCGCCATTTACCTGCAAATGCTGGCGTTTAGTTACAGCAAAGCCGCTGTGGTGCAAACCCTGTTAACCACCAGTGTGATCCTGTCCCTGCTGCTAGCCAAACTACTCGGCGACAAGATCCCCAAAGGTAGCTTGCTATGGACTTTAACCGCCCTTTTGGGGGTCGGACTCTTGCTGGGATAATGCTATTCTTATAACAAGAAAGCCAAAGAATAAATTATTTTTAAACGCACTTATTGAGCAAATATAATATTCAATATAAAGTGGTGTTGTTGTAGCTAGCCATCCAGAATGCTTAGAGGTCACTGATGTTAACCAAACAAGCCAATCCGGCAGAAATACGCCAGCACTGCCGTCTGCAAACACACACCGGCAATACCTCCGGCTTAGCAGCTGGCTTTGTGCAGGCTAATGTGGTGATCTTGCCTAAAGCTGATGCCGCCGAATTCCTGCAATTTTGTCAGCTCAACCCAAAACCTTGCCCACTGATTGCGATGTCAGGTCAGCCAGGTGATATTGGCATTGCCAGTGCCGCCGTTGAGCTGGATATTCGCACCGATTTGCCTAGCTATCGTATCTTTCATCAGGGGGAGCTGGTGGCGGAGCAAACCGATATCCGTGAAGTTTGGCGCGATGATCTTGTCACCTTTTTATTGGGCTGCTCTTTCTCATTTGAAGAGGCACTGCTGGCCGATGGGCTGGAAATTCGCAATATTACTGAGCAAGTGAATGTACCCATGTACCGTACCTCGATTCGCTGCCAGCCAGCTGGAAAATTCAGCGGCCCCATGGTGGTCAGTATGCGGCCAATGAAGCCGGCCGACGCCATTCGGGCCATACAAATTTGCAGTCGTTTTCCCCAAGTGCATGGCGCTCCGGTGCATTTTGGCGACCCTGCCGCCATTGGCATCGCCGATCTGAGCCAACCCGACTTTGGCGATGCGGTCAGCATCAAACCTGGTGAGGTGCCGGTATTCTGGGCCTGTGGCGTAACCCCACAACTGGCGATTGCCGAGGCAAAGGCTGAATTTTGCATTACTCATACTCCCGGCTGCATGCTGGTAACCGATATTCCGAATTCGAAGCTGGCGTTGTTTTAATACGCTAGCATGCTCTCTTTAGACAAGTAACATACACAGGTAACAGGTGATGAAACTTAATTGCGATTTGGGTGAAAGCTATGGCAGCTGGACCATGGGTATGGACAGCGAGGTAATGCCATTTATTGATATGGCCAACATCGCTTGTGGTTTTCATGCCGGAGATGCTGATGTGATGCACAAAACCTTGATGCTGGCTAAGCGTCATCAGGTGCAAATTGGTGCTCACCCCAGCTACCCCGACCGACAAGGCTTTGGTCGCCGATCGATGAACTGCTCTGCTGCAGAACTGATTAATTTACTGCATTACCAAATTGCTGCACTGGATGGCATGGCACAAATTCATGGCATGCAGCTTTGCTATGTAAAACCGCACGGCGCTTTGTACAACGATATGATGCGCGATCCGGCCATTTTAGCCACCGTATTTACCGCCATCGCCAGCTACCATAAACCACTGGCTTTAATGCTTTTGGCCACCGCCAAGCAACAGCAACACCAGCAGCAAGCTCAGGCAGAAGGCATCGACCTGCTGTTTGAAGCCTTTGCCGATCGGCGCTACACCAATGAGGGCTTACTCATGCCACGCAGCAAAGCCGGGGCTGTGCTGAATGAAGCAGAGGTTTTGCAACAGGTTAAGTTGCTAGTGAGTGACGCTGTGGTCATCACTGAATCAGGCCAACGGCTGCCGCTTCAGGCCGACACACTCTGCGTGCATGGCGATAATGAAGCCGCTATTGCTCAGGTGCAAAGCATCCAACAGGTGTTGCAGGCATCATGAGTTTACCGGATTATCGTATTGCTATTGCCGGTGAAAACGCTCTGATCCTCTATTTCGCCGATCAGATGTCGGCTGAAATCAACCAGTGCGTGTTGCAGGCCACTCAAGCACTGCAGCATGAACTTGCTGATGTATTGCTTGATGTCACACCATCCTATGCTTCCTTGCTGCTATGCTACAACCCGTTACTGACCGACCACTTCGCGGTGCGGCAACGCATTCGTCAGGCACTGGCGAATGACGGGCAGCATAGCCAGCAACCTGGCCAGCTGGTTGAGTTGCCCGTCTACTACAGCGAAGAAAGTGGCCCTGATCTGGCGCGGGTTGCCAAGCTGCATCAGCTGAGTATTGATGATGTGATTAAGCTGCATCAACAGCAAAGCTATCGGGTCTATGCCATTGGCTTTGCCCCTGGTTTTGCTTACCTTGGAGAGCTGCCCGAACAACTGGCCACTCCCCGGCTGGATAGCCCACGCAAGAAAGTCCCCAAAGGCGCCGTTGCCATTGCCGATAGACAAACCGCAGTCTATCCGGCGGTATCACCAGGTGGCTGGAACTTAATTGGCCTTTGTCCGGTAAAGATGTTTGATCCGACTAGCAGCCCAAGTATGCCTGTAGCGGTTGGCGATGAAGTCCGTTTTACCGCCATCGATAAAACCGAATTTCTATCGCTTGGAGGGCAGTTATGAGCGGGCTTCGCATTGAGCAACCCGGCCTATTAAGCCTGCTGCAAGACCAGGGCCGCTTCGGCCAGAGTCAGCTAGGGCTTACCACAGGCGGGCCAGCCGATGGCGAGGCGTTTCGTTGGGCCAATGCCTTGCTTGGCAATGCTCCCGGCAGTTGTTGCCTGGAGGTCACTATGGGCGGCTTGCAGCTAACCATGTTGCAAGCCAGTCGGATTGCCGTTTGTGGTGCCGCGATGGCTCTTCGGATCAACCAGCAGCCACAACCCTTGTGGCAAAGCCATTCAGTGCAACAAGGTGATGTCATCGAATTGGAGATGGCCACAGCCGGGCTGCGTAGTTATCTGGCAGTGGATGGTGGTTTTCAGTTAACAGCACAATTTGGTAGTACCTCGACGGTGTTGCGTGAAGGGATTGGCGGCATCGATGGCGGTAAGCTTCAAGCGGGTCAGCAATTGGCGATTGGTGCCAGTCAGGGCAAACCCAACTGGCACCTGCCTGAAGCCTTTCGCCCTGATTATCAGGCTCCACTGACGTTACGATTGATAGAAGGGTATCAAAGCGATGATTTCAGTCATCCCAGTAAACAGCGGTTTTATCAGCATCAGTTCAAGGTAAGCCGTCAGTCGGATCGGATGGGTTACCGGCTGGAGGGACCGGCGCTGTCTTGCCAGCGTCGTAGCATGTTGTCTGAAGGGATTTGCTATGGCGCGGTACAAATCCCACCCGATGGTCAGCCCATTGTGTTGCTGACCGATAGGCAAACCTTAGGTGGCTACCCCAAGCTAGGCTCGGTGCTATCGCTAGATTGCTGGCAGCTGGCACAACGCTCAGCCGGTGCTGAGCTACACTTTGAAGCAATCAGTATGGAACAGGCACACAATGCGCTGCATTTGGCAGAGCAACAATTTCAGCGCCGTTTGCAGCAGCTGCAGTCAGTCGACTAGAGGAGCCAATCGAATGAAAGATTTACAACCGTTAAGTCAAGACATAGAAAACAGGTTGGTTGCTCGCAATTTACGCGGTATGCAGCAACTGCAACAAGCGCTTCGGCCAGGCTATTACCTGCGGGCAGCACGTATTCTAAATCAGTGCCAGGGGGTAGTATTTATTGGCACCGGTTTTCCGGTGGCCGATACCTTTGAAACCGATGGTCCAGTCGGTGCTATTGCGCTGTATCAATGCCTTGAACAGATGGGAGCGCACCCGGTGCTAGTCTGTGGTAACCCTTTGTACAATGTATTGAAAACCGATTACCACTGCCACCCTATTCCGGTATTCAGCGATCAGGATCTGCCAGCTATCGCTGCAGAAGCTCTGCAGCAGTATTTACCCCAGGCGGTGATTTCCATCGAACGTCCTGGGCTGGCAGCAGGTGAACGCTATTACAACATGCGTGGTGAAGACATTACCGAACGTTGTGCCAGCTTTGATTATTTCCTGAAACTGGCCGCCTGCCCCACCATCGCCATTGGTGATGGGGGCAATGAAATTGGCATGGGCAATATCAAAGCTGCCGTTAGTCAGCTCAACATTACGCCAGCGGAAACCGAGTGTGATGAGTTGCTGTTGGCCGATGTGTCAAACTGGGGTGCCTATGGCTTGATTGCTTTACTTTCAGTCTGGCGACAGCGCGACTATCTGGCCACAGTTGATCCCATGCATATCCTGCAATATTTATCGGATCGTGGCAGCGTGGATGGCGTCAGCCGCCTGAACACCCTGACCGAAGACAGCCTTGATGCCAGTGAAGGCATCGCCCTGATCCAATCCTTTCGTGCCCTATGTGGCTTTAGTTGAGAATGTTTATGAGTATTGTGTATTTAAATGGTGATTTTTTACCTGCCGAGCAAGCCAAAATTTCACCGATGGATCGTGGCTTCTTATTTGGCGATGGCATCTACGAAGTGGTGCCATCCTATCAGGGCCAGTTTGTTGGCTTAGAGCCTCATATCGAGCGAATGCTGAGTGGCTTATCGCAACTGAGTATCGAGCCAGGTTTAAGCTTAAGCGACTGGCAACAGTTAGCCCGGCACCTGCTGCAACAGAATCAAGATATGGGTGAAAATTTAGGGGTCTATATTCAGGTCAGTCGTGGCACCGATAGCAAGCGTAACCATGCCTTCCCGGCTCATATCACTCCGACGGTCTTTGCTTTTGTGTTTGAGATCCCGCCAGCACCGGTAGCAGACAAAGACAAAGCACCGAAATACAGTGTAGTCACCGCCGATGATTTGCGCTGGCAACGTTGCCATATTAAATCCACGTCGTTGCTGGGTAATGTACTGCATTATCAGCAAGGCTATGCTCAGGGCGCACAAGAAACCATCCTGTTTAACCGTGAAGGCAATTTAACCGAAGCCGCCGCCTGCAATGTCTTTATCGTAAAAGATGGCATCATTGCCACACCGCCACTCAGCACAGAATTACTACCTGGCATTACCCGGCATATTTTGCTGAAGGTGCTCGAACAGTACAGCTCACGGCAAGTAGAAGAGCGTGCTATCAGTCGGGCTGAAGTACTAGCTGCCGATGAAGTCTGGCTGACCAGTTCCAGTAAAGAAGTCGCCCCGGTGGTGCGGATTAATGATCAATGGGTCAATGATGGAGAGCCAGGCGATATCTGGCTGGAAGTGCAGCAACTGTTTAGTGCGCATAAATACGAGTTTTAACAAGTTGTATATAGCGCACTATCAATTATTGACAAGGCTGTAGCGAGTGAAAAATAGTAACCGTACAACTTTGTACACCATCACTTGTTGTTGAACAAACAGTTGCCGTTGTTCTAGCAGGGCATAACTCCATGGTTAAGCTACCACCACCGAGGTTGGAGCCATGACCACCTCCATCACCACCGCCGCCCTCTTGCACTGGTGGGCCAATAATTTCGGTATCGCTCGATTGCTCAATGTATTCAG
>JAIUMG010000159.1 GCA_022565655.1 Alkalimonas sp. | reverse complement strand
GTTCAGAATCACACTTTAAAGTAGTGATTCTGAACCTGCCGGAACATTGTGCATATAGCTTTCATTCACAACATCCAAGACGACAGGATCAAATGCATCCAGTAACTTTTGTTCTATACGAGTGTGGATCAACATAGACTTCATCCTTTTTTGGTCCCTCTATTCTACTCTAGTTAACCCCGGAAAACTTGCCAGCATGTTTTTACTGTCAAGCACTTTATTGATCAATAACAGCTTGGCTGGCCTTTAAAAAATATATTGGTCTAAACAGCGGCTGGGATATAACGAAATGTCAGATTAATTCGTTCAGATATGGCACGGCTTTGCTTAGGCAGCCGGTGCTGCCAATACTGCTGACAGGCTCCTTGCATAAGCAGCAAGCTACCATTAGTCAGGCTCAGCTGCAACTGGTCGTCTGTCTGCCGGTGTTTCAAATCAAAGCGCCGCGTCTGCCCCAGACTGAGTGAGGCAATCACCGGCTTAGCTCCTAATTCAGGCTCATTATCAGCATGCCAGCCCATGTGTTGTTGGCCATTGCGGTAATAATTCAACAAGACACAATTAAATGTTTGCTGACAACTACGGCTCACCTCAGCGGCTAATGCCTGTAGCCGGGGATGCCAGCCGACCGGGGTAAACCAAGTCCCTGAATAACGATAGCGGCAGTGTGGTTCTCCCATCCACACTTGCTGACGTGGGATCACAACCGATTTACCGTACAGGCTGATTGCAGGCTGCTGCCAGCTCAACTCATCGACCAGTTGCTGTAGAAGGGCCAGACTATCCATCTCTGGCAGCCAGTTGGGCCACAGCGTCAACTCGGCATCCGGCAACATATAGTGGCGAGACAGTGACTTGAGCTGCCCGGTTGAGCGTGTCAAAATAGCGGTCATTCTGTAAAGTCCGAGTTCTGATGAACACACATTTTAGGTCGGCAGAGCTGTCTCTGCAATTAAAGCGCTGGCCAGCACACAGCAACTTCCCCAATCTACAAGCCTGGGATGCTGTGGATGAGTTATTACTAACCAAGGCTTTTGAGTGCATTCAAACCAACAAACCAACCAGCGTTTTGGTCCTAAACGATCAGTTTGGTGCCTTGAGCTGCGCTCTGTTGGCCGCCCACCCCGAGCTGATAATTTGGCATCACAGTGATTCCAGGGTAAGTCAGCTTGCCTGCCAGCATAATATCGCTGCGAATCATCTTGATAGTCGTCATCTGCATTTCATCAGCAGTATGCAACCCTGCCCTACCCAGCCTGATCTGGTGCTGATGCGTATTCCACGCGTTCATGGCTATGTTCAGTACCAGTTGCAGCAATTGGCGCAGGTCATCACTCAGCAAACGCAGTTATTGATTGCCGCAAAAGCCAAAGATATCCATAAAAACCTGTTGCAACTATTTTCCGAGACTCTCGGGCCCACCACCGCTTCATTGACCATCAAAAAATGCCGCCTGTTGCAGTGCCAGCCTGAGTGGCCGCTACCCGAAGCGGTTGAGCACTGGCCAAAGCAGTGGCCTGTGGCCGATCAGGGTATTCAGCTGTTTAACCATGCCAATGTGTTTAGTAGTGATAAGCTGGACATTGGTGCTCGGTTCTTTCTGACGCACTTGCCAGACACCATGCCTGGTCAAACGCTGATAGATCTTGGCTGTGGCAATGGCATTCTTGGCTTGAGCGCCCTGTTGGCCAACCCTGAGTTAAAGGTTATTTTCTGTGATGAATCCTATATGGCCGTTGAGTCCGCTCGTTTGTCAGTCACTGAAAATGCACCGCATTTATTAGGGCAATGCACCTTTCGGGTTGATGATGGTCTGGCCCAGCAAGATGCAAATAGCGCGGACTGGGTGGTGTGTAACCCGCCTTTTCACCAGCAGCAAACCATTACGACTCATCTGGCAACACAGATGTTTGCTGAAGCCAAGCGAGTGCTCAAACCCGGAGGCTACCTGAGAATTGTCGCCAACCGTCACCTGCCCTATGGCCAGCAGCTAAAACGTATTTTCTCTGGTTGTCGTTGTCTGGCCAGTCAGGCAAAATTTATTATTCTGGAGTCTCAACTGAGGAGCAACACATGCGACTAATAACAGTAAGTCTGGCTCTGGGGCTGCTCATTCTGACAGCTTGTTCCAGTACACAGCGTCCTTTGTTTATCAATACCGACTTGAGCGCACCAGAAGCATTGGATTTACATCAAACCCGCTTTCGGTGGCAGTTGCAGGATCAACGTAGCCAAGCATATGCATTGAGTATCACCAAAAGAGATGAGCGACGCACTTTTAAAAACAAGTTGAACTTACCAGAGTCTCTGCAGCAGCAATTAGAGCAAATCTTCACCTTGCATGGTGCCAGGATTGATCCGCAAGCCCCCAGTGCCTTGAAGTTTAAAGTACTTGAGTTGCATGCTAAAGCCCAGCAACATCCTTTGGATCACGAAGTCCATTCGTCTGTTGAAATTGAGCTGAATATCAACTCAAGCACAGGCGTTTACCGTAAACGTTTTCAAGGCAAAAGCAGCTACACTGCCCCGTTTAAGGTTGACCACGCCGTGGTTGAACGCGAGTTGCGCCAATTAACCGAGCACGTCATCACGGATATTTTGAATGATCATCACTGGCAAGATTACTTAAGGAGTCACCAATGAGAGCCCTACTTTTAACTCTGTTATTGTGTTGCAGCAGTGTCCTGCAAGCGGGAGAAACAGTGCAAGCGGATAATTTATTTCCTAAAGTCGTCTTTCACACGTCACTAGGCGACATCAAAGTGGAGCTGGATCGGAGCCGGGCGCCCATCGCAGCGAACAACTTTCTCAGTTATGTTAAAACCGAGCGCTATAACGACACCATTTTTCATCGGCTGATTGCTGATTTTGTGTTACAAGGAGGTGGCTACAAGACAGATTTTGAGCCCATTACCACACTTGATGCCATTTTTAATGAATCCGGTAACGGGTTAAGGAATGAAATTGGCACCATTGCAATGGCCAGAACCAGTAATCCGCACAGTGCTACCAGCCAGTTTTATTTTAATTTATCCGATAACCAGAATCTTGACCCGGGCTCTCGCTGGGGGTACACGGTTTTTGGTCGCGTGATGTCCGGTATGGATATTCTCGAGCAGGTCAATGAGTGGGACACCAGCCACCATGAAGTGACTGGCTGGCCAGATGTGCCAGTGGAGGCCATTATTTTGCATACCGTGACTCTGGTTCCTGAAGCGACAGCAGACGAACGGTAATTTACCGGTTCATCCCTCGATAGTCGGGAGCAACTTGCCCTCGGCTATCGGCAAAAAACAATCTGCAAACCTCGCCACGCCCTACTATACTTGCGATAACAGCAGCATGCTTTGCTGGCATCACAAGAGTTGAGGTAGGTGTATGCTGGAACAATTTATTGAGCATAAAACACAGCAACTAATTTATTACGCATCGCGTTTTTTTCGCGGGCGCATGCCCCACACCGAGCTGCACCTGTTTATCTGGGATACGCTTGAGGAGTGGGCACAGTTTGGTGTGCAGCTTAAAACGCCGCAGTCACTTCGTGAGCAAGTATTTTGGCATTTACTGCATCAATTGGAGTTCTGGCCTGAGCAGCAATTAATTACCGATCATGTTTTGCGTCAGAACATTCAGCATTGCCTGAGCTACCTCAAAGGATGCGGCGCGATACCGCTGGATTGTGTCGGGATCCGCCCTTAATTTCTTGCCACACTTATTTTTTTCATCTAATTCTTCGATGAGTATTCCGCATGCTCGTTAGCTTTGCTATCGTCAACATTGTTCTTATGAGAGTCTCCGATGTTATTTAAAACAGAAAGCAAAGTGCAAAGCTGGCGCGAAGCCGTTCACAGCTACAATGATATCCGTTTGTTTTATATTTTCCTGATGGGATGTGCCTCTGGCTTTCCCTGGGTGCTGATTGGCTCAAACATGAGCGGCTGGTTGCAAGACGCTGGTTTATCCCGTGCGGCGATTGGCTATTTTGGCTCTATTTTTGTGGTCTATGCCCTCAACTTTTTGTGGGCTCCCTTGCTCGACCGGGTCAAGTTACCCTTACTGCACCGCTTACTTGGCCAACGGCGAAGCTGGATCTTGCTGATGCAAGGTTTTATCCTCTGTGCCACCCTGAGCATTGCCTATACCAACCCAGGTCATAGCTTGCTTTGGACCTCATTGCTTGCTTTGTCCATCGCAGTCGCTTCTGCCACTCAGGATGTCGCCATTGATGCTTACCGCATTGATATTATTGCCGGAGAGAAACTAAGGCTCCCTCCGGCAGCAGCCATGGCGGTGATTGGTTGGTGGACCGGGTACTCACTGCCTGGAGCTATCGCCTTTTTTAACGCCGATGCGCTGGGTTGGAATACCGTGTACCTAAGCATGGCAGGCATTCAATTGCTGTTGATGATGGCCACAGTCTATATTCGTGAGCCAAGTACCGCACGAGAACAACTGCAACAGCAAGCCAGCCAACGTTACCAACATCATTTGGGTCAAGGCCGACTGCGAGGCTACCTGGTATGGCTCAGTGTTACGGTGATTGAACCTTTTGCGGAGTTCTTCCGTCGCAATGGCTGGCAAATGGCGTTGGCTTTACTGTTTTTCGTGTTCTTATTCAAGATTGGTGAAGCCTTTTTGGGCCGGATGTCGATCCCCTTCTATCGCGAGGTAGGCTTTACCAATGAACAGATTGCTGAATATTCCAAACTGATTGGCTGGCTGGCGATGGTCATCTTTACCCTGATTGGCAGCGCCATTAATATTCGCTTTGGTATTTTACGGGGTTTATTTATCGGCGGCATCGCTATGGCAGCCAGCAATCTGATGTTTGCCTGGATTGCCGTAGTTGGCCCGAACACCGACTTATTCCTGGCCACTATCCTGGTGGATAATTTCACCTCAGCCTTTTCTACGGTTGCCTTTGTATCTTTTTTAACCTTTCTGACTGGCCATGCTTTTTCTGCCACCCAATACGCTTTGTTGGCTTCGCTAGGTAATTTAGGACGAACCACACTGGCTTCTTTTAGTGGCGAACTGGTTGATTTTCTGGATGGCAACTGGGCTTTATTCTTTACCATCACGGCGCTGATGGTCATCCCGTCATTGTGCTTATTGCTGTGGATAGGGCGAAAGTTCAGACGGCTGGAGCCTAAACCAGAGCAGTGATCAGGCTGCTTGCAGGGCCGTAAAAATACAACAAAAATGGGGGCTTCAGCAAAGCCCCCATTTTTTGATCGTTGCATGCCCCTTAATTCAGAGCTTGTTTTAACCCTTCTGCGGGGTCTATTTCAAGCGCCTGACAATAACGAATAAACTCAATGACATCCAGCCGTCGCTCCTGATTCTCAACCTTGCCAATAAAGGAATGAGGGGTTCCCAGTAACTCCGACAAGCTGCGCATGGTATGGCCTTTTTCTTGACGTTGGCGTTTTAACCAGACACAGAGTCGTTTATTCTCTTCAGAGATAACGCTTTTACCACCTTTCATCTAATGAGTACTCCCAGCGTTTAATACGCTTTTATTATTCAATTATTATTTTTTGCCCAAATTCACTATTTGCTCTGTGAGCTAGCTAGCGAAAACAGCTTCATTAAAGCATAGGATGCGATAGACGTACAGTTACAGGCGTTAAAAAACACAGCGCCGCTTGACAGGTCGGACGGGTTTGTATAGGAAAAACCTATTATCGGGAAATGAATGCGACGCTAGCCCCCTGAACCGAGCAAAACAGCCGGGCTACACCTTTAGCCAGTACGGCTTTTCCCCTATACTGAATAAAAAAGAGGGCTCGCTATGGTTCGTTTGTTATTTCTGTTACCGTTGTTGATGTTTGCCGCCTGGTTTTGGTTTTTACAGGTGCAGGGGCTGAGTATTAAACAGGGCTGGAAAGGCTTTATGTACATTGCGATTTTTAACGCAACCATCGGTATCTTGTTACTGGGAATTATGTGGCTTACCAAGCTATAGCAACCTCAAAAGGGGCAGCTACAGCTTGAGAGTATCAGCCTCAACTTGCATGGTTTAAACAGAAAAAGAAGAGCCGCAACCACAAGTTGTCGTTGCATTGGGGTTATTGACAATAAAGCGGCTGCCTGACAGGCCCTCGGTGTAATCAACCGTTCCTCCCATCAAGTACTGCAAGCTCATGGGATCAATGACCATGCTTACCCCTTGCTTTTCGATGACAAAGTCGCCCTCATTTATTTTCTCATCGAAGGTAAAACCGTACTGAAAACCAGAACAGCCACCACCGGTAATATACACCCGTAGTTTTAAGGCCGGGTTTTCTTCTTCCGTGACCAGTGTCAATACTTTGCTGGCGGCAGCATCAGTAAACTCAATCGGCACCTGTGCGTCTGTCATAGTGGTTCCCTCAATACATCAATGAGGCGAATTATCTAATACCTGACTGTTTTATTCAAGTATTGCAGCTATTTCAACACAGGTTAAAAAATTTATGCTTCATCAACAGTATGTTACACTGTATAAAAGCAGCAAACTTCTGTGTGTTCTGATGATAAAAAACTGGCAGCGCTGGCAACAGTATCTGCACCAACGTTTACCGGGCCTGCAAAAGCAACTGGCGTTGCCGCAAACCTCAGTGCAGCTGTGTTTGCTCGGAGCTTTAGGAGGTTTGATTGCAGCAATCCTCATCATCTTATTCCGGCTGGCTATTCTGGCGCTGCAAAGTCTTTATTTAACCACCTTTGACGATTTCTCAACGGTCGACAGCGACATACGTTGGATGCTGCCTTTTGCCGGAGCGCTTAGCATAGGCGTGGTTGCTTTATTCGCAGGCTACCGCCATTACCGTCTTGGCATTCCATTTGTAATTCATCGCATCAAAACACAATATGGCCTGATGCCCTTTCGCAATACCATCAATCAGTTTTTTGGTGGTATTGCCGCATTAGCCAGTGGTTTCTCGGTTGGTCGAGAAGGACCTTCTGTGCATTTGGGCGCTTACGGTGCCAGCTTTCTTGGTAAGAAGCTCAAGTTACCATTAAACAGCATTCGCACCCTGGTCGGTTGCGGGATTGCTGCAGGCATTGCTGCATCCTTCAATACCCCATTGGCCGCCGTTATTTTTGTTATGGAAGTGGTGTTACGGGAATACCGGATCCATGTCTTTATTCCGGTCATGCTGGCTGCCGTAGTGGGTGCTTTAGTTACCCGCTCTGTGTTTGGCGTCGAGCGTGAGTTAGCGATTCTAGACATGATTAGTCTACCTGGCTGGCATTTCCCTTATCTGATCCTTTGCGGTGTGATGATTGGAGCTATTGCCTTTGTGTTTAATACCAATATGATGCGGGTGATCCGCCTGTTTAAAAACTGGCCTCTGCCATTACGGTTACTGCTGGCAGCCGCTATTACTGCGGCGGTTGGTTATTTGATCCCTCAAGCGATGGGCGCTGAAACTGGTGCCATTCATTACGCAGTCGCCGCGCCGACAGATGTTCAACTGCTACTGGCCTTGTTGGTTGGTAAAATCGTCCTGACTGTCTTTGCCTTGGGTTTAGGGGTTCCAGGCGGCGTCATTGGTCCCATTTTTGGTATTGGTATCATCTTTGGTACTTTATTGGCTATTATACCGGGCCTGGCACATGGCCATAGTGATCATGCAGGCACCTATGCGG
>JAIUMG010000158.1 GCA_022565655.1 Alkalimonas sp. | reverse complement strand
CGACTGACCACCTCTTTGCCAGCCCCGACCGAGATACCCCTCCCCTCCCTGCCTACTGTAGTGCAGAGCAAGCTCCGGCTGCACACCTGCGATACCCTCTGGCAATGCTAAGGGGATGCTGTAGGCAGCCGCGCCAGACTCATCGACCCGGAACTGCCCCGTAGTATGGCCCACCAACAGATTGGCCGCACTACTATTCATCAGCTCCATGCCATCAGATGTCCAGCCATTGAGTCTATCTGTACCCAGTTTCTCAGCGCCATCAGCCCATGCTGTCTCCTCCAATTCTGTCTGCAACAACTGCACATGTGCCTCTGCCTGATGACCACCAGAAAACAGTAGCAGCCAGGGTATGTCTTGCGAAGGACCAGGAACAACCTGCTCTAATCCAGGTGCATTGAATTGATCAAGCAGCAATTCACTCTTATCAAACCCAATCAGCATCTCGGCGCGCCAGCGCTCTCCATCCCAATAGAAACGCCACCATACGCTTTCCTGAGCCGAAGGCATCAGCGCCATGGACGCTTGCCCGGTCGGAAACCAGATGGGCGGTTCCTGCCAGTAGATAGCCCCTGAAGCATCAAAGAGAAAGTGGTTTGACTGCGCACTGGAAGCACGTACCCCAGCAGACAGCGACAAGCAGCACAGCAAAAAGACTACGCTCAGATAGATAGCTAGATTCCGATGACATACTTTCATCACAGCACTCCTTTGCACCATCACGTGTTAGCGTGTTGGCAGCAACTCAATCGCAATAATGGTGCATTCAGGGCTTTGTGGGTTGAATTCCAGGCGGATCTGTTGTCGATTCATCAAAGCGGTCAATAATAAAGCATGTGCCTGCGGCAGCATGGCTGGTTCCTGCAATTGAGCAAACTGCTGCTCAACCAGCAAGCAATTGAGCTGACGGCTATCCTGAGCTGGCAGAGCCACTAACAGCTGTTTCGATTCAAGGCGAAGACTATGGATGATATCGCTGGCCTGTCCGGAACAGCTCAACCCCTGACATTGTGCCTGAGCACCAAAACCAACAAAAAACAGCAATGCAGCAATTAGGGTACGCATATAAACCTCCATTTAACATTTCGCCAGATGCTATCAGGAAGTAAAAATAAATAAACAGAAATGATTTTATCGTCAGGATGAATTATTTTGCTGCTCGCAAGAAGATCGTATGGTTTCAGGCTTTATTTCCATTTAATAAAAATAAACATGCTTAAAAATGATTCAATGTAGATAATGCACAGCATCTCAATCGAGCTTGAAAGGATTAACAACTAGTGAAAAAAGGTATCGCCAGGTAACAACAACGCAGAGAACGAAACGAAAGGCCTTGAGAGAAGTGTTTAACATTGAAAACGCAACAACGTGCCGCAAGCCAATGGCTGGCCTGCGGCGGCTGGCAGTTTACTCAGCCATTAAAGCATCGGTTTTAGCGGCACAAATAAAGTCATTTTTGTGCAAGCCTTTGATGGAATGCGACCACCAGGTGACGGTGAGCTTGCCCCACTCCAGCAATAAAGCCGGGTGATGGCCTTCCGCTTCTGCTAATTCAGCGACCTTGCCATGAAATGCCCAGGCACTTTTAAAGCTCTTAAACTTATAGGCCCGTTCCAGTTGTAAAATGCCGTCACGAACCACTGGAGTCCAATCGGGTATTTGGCGCATCAACACAGGTAATTCTTCGTCACTGACTTTAGGTGCATCGGCACGACACGCTTCACACTTCATTGCGGTTAATTCTGACATGCAGTCCTCTCTAGCTCGCTTGCTTTTGTTTGGGGGGAAACTTAGGGGCATGTAAGCCCAACTCTTTGGCTTTTTTCACTAAAGTCATCAGATCCAGATGAGCAATATCAAACAGATCGTCGATCTTAGAGATGGTAAAGTAAATCGGCTGCATAATATCGATCCGATAAGGAGTTCGCATCACATCGACGGCTTCAAAAGGCTTACGCTCTGGTGTATCCGACTCCAGTGCATATAGAGTTTCGCCAGGTGATGATAAAATACCGCCACCGTAAATACGCAAACCCTGCTCGGTTTTAAGCAGACCAAACTCAATGGTAAACCAATACAGCCGGGCCAGATAGACCCGATCTTCTTTGCTGGCTGCATAGCCTAATTTACCGTAGGTATGAGTAAACTCGGCAAAAGCCGGGTTAGTTAACATGGCGCAATGACCAAAGATTTCGTGAAAAATATCCGGCTCTTGCAGATAATCAAACTCTTCACGCGAGCGAATAAAGGTTGCCACCGGAAACTTCTTATTGGCCAGTAATTCAAAGAAGCGGTCAAAGCTGATCAGAGCCGGCACTTCGGCGCATTCCCAGCCGGTGGTCTCACGCAACACTTTGCTGACTTCTTCCAGCTGTGGAATACGATCGGTAGGCAGCTGCAGCTTCTCCAGGCCAGCCATATACTCATCACAGGCTTTGCCTTCAATACAGCTCAGCTGACGAGTAATTAACTCATGCCAGCTTTGATTGTCTTCGTCGGTCCAGGCAATTACACCATGCTCGTCGGACTGCTTCGATACATAGTTGCTTGATTTACTCATAAAAACCCTGTTGCTTATTGGTTGTTTTGGGCTGGTTGCATCGGCTCACCAGCCCTTATAGCTGTGACCGATACTAGTCGAAATGGGTTCGACTGTTAATCAAGCCCAGACAAGTTACCGCTCCAATAAGCGTAAAGTTTAAATTACAACTATGTTTAACACAGCCTCAACCGGCTTAGCCAGCAGCGCGCTGGTGCGATTGCATGGCGGCCAGAGCCTGAGCCAAGTCAGCGATAATATCCTCCACTTGCTCCAAGCCGACCGAAACCCGGATCAAGCCATCGCTGATCCCTGCCATAGCCCGCTCTTCGGGCGTATATGGGCTGTGTGTCATCGATGCCGGATGCTGAATTAATGACTCCGCATCGCCTAAACTGACCGCTAGGCTTAACAGCTTGCACTGATTAATAAAGTAACGGCCATCATCCAGCGAGCCATTAATTTCAAAGGCTAACACCCCACCGGCACCACGCATTTGTGAGCCAATAAAAGCATGCCCCGGATGCGAGGGTAATCCTGGATAATAGACCTCAGCAACCGCCGGGTGCTGCACCAGAAACTCAGCGACTTGCTGCGCATTGCTGCAATGGCGATCCATCCGAACAGCCAGCGTTTTCATGCCACGGATGATCAGCCAGGCATCATGCGGGCTCATAGTACCGCCGATGTCTTTTAAGGTCGTCATTTTGATGGTGTGAATAAGTTCGGCATTGCCGACAATCAGCCCGGCTACCACGTCACCATGCCCGTTCAGGTATTTGGTTGCACTATGGATCACAATATCAATGCCAAATTCAACCGGCCGCTGCAGCATGGGCGTCAGGAAAGTATTGTCGATGACAGATAACAAGCCGTGCTTTGCGGCAAAATCGCCGAGAAACTGCAGATCAAGCACCACCAGGTTTGGGTTAATTGGCGTTTCAGCAAACAGCATTTTGGTATTGGGCCGCAGTGCCGCCGCCACCGCAGCGTGATCGGTCATATCGACAAAACTCACCTCAATGCCATAACGGGCAAACTGATGACTAAAGAGTGCAAAACTACAGCCATAGATCGCCTTGCTGCAGATCATATGATCGCCTTGCTGCAAAAAAGCCAGGGTTGCTGCTGACACGGCTGCCATGCCGGTCGCGGTAGCGGCAGCATCGTCCATACCCTCTAACGCTGCAATTTTCAGCTCAAGCTCTCGGGTGGTCGGATTCCCCAAGCGGGTATAAATATAGCCGGCTTCGTCACCAGCAAAGCGGGCGGCACCTTGTTCGGCGCTATCAAAAATAAAGGTTGAGGTTTGGTACAACGGTGTGGCTAAAGTGCCATGCTCATTCGGTGTTTTTCCTGCATGAATACACTGAGTGGCCAGATTGAGATGTTTGTTTTGCATACGACAACTTTCGACGAGCTAAAAAAGGTTGCATAGCAATAACAGAATGGCAGAAAAAGTGAAGCAAGCCAGACGGCTTGCTGTCTGAATGGTGGCTATCTGGCGAAACTAGTGCTCTATGTACTGGAAAGAGCGCTATAGGTTATTGAATTCCTGCTTCAGCTGAAATTTGGCAGAAGTAACATGACGCTCAACATCCCGCAGCCGTAACTCCAAACTGTTAAATTTATTCTGCAAGTGCTTTAACGCTTCTTTGGGAGCCTCGCCGCGCTGCCATACCCGGGTCTTGACCTCAATCCGTTCATCGTCGGCTGCCACTTTAGTTGCATCAGCCCGGCTCGCTGCAGCTTTCACCTTGGACTTTTTTCCCAACACCACCCAGCCAGCAAAGTAGAGCACGACCACAAAGCTTCCCAGCCCCAAAAAGAGCGCCGACAACGTAATGATCCGTACCAGCCAGACTTCCCAGCCAAAATAGTCAGCTACACCGGCACAAACCCCGGCAATCTTGCCATGAGTATCATCCCGCAATAGTTCCTTTCTTGGTTTAGTCATGTTGCTGTCTCCAGTTAGGGCTGTCTGCATCCAAAATGGCCTCTAACGTTTTAATCCGCTCTGCCATCTTTTCTGCCCGGCCAGCCAGCTCGTTTAACTGCTCCAGCTCAGTATCGGTCAATCCCTGACCCATTTTGCTTTTGCTGCGATAGTGCATAATCACCCACAGCGGTGCCACAAAGATCATAAACAAGACCATGGGCACAAAAATCATTTGCTGAATTTCCATTATTGGCTCCTCCTTTGCAATCTAAGCGTCTTTACTTTTACTCTGACTTACTTTTTGTTTCAGGGCAGCCAACTCGGTATCAATTTTCTCCTGAGCCGCTAACTCAGCAAATTCATCTTTCAATGTCTTTTTACCCAAATCATACGATTCAACCTGGGCTTCCATCGAGTCAATTTTCTGCTCGTAACGTTCAAACTTATGCATCGCATCGTTTAATTTATCGCTGTGCAGCGTCTTTTTCACATCCAGACGAGAAGCAACGGTCTTCTGGCGCATCAGCATGGATTTTTGTCGTGCTTTGGCATCGGCAAGTTTTTCCTGCAGCTGAGCCACTTCATTCTGTAATTTAGAGATATGATCATCCAGCAACACAATCTCATCATGCACAACACTGACTTGCTCAGCCGCTTTTTCACGCTCAATCAGCGCAGAGCGCGCTAAATCGTCCCGCTCCTTCGATAACGCCAGTTCCGCTTTGCTTTGCCAATCGTTCACTTCATCGTTCAGACGATTCATCACCCGTTGCAATTCTTTTTTCTCTGCAATGGTTTTGGCTGATGACGAACGGACCTCGACCAATGTATCTTCCATTTCCTGAATAATCAGCCGAACCATCTTTTCCGGATCTTCCGCTTTATCCAATAAAGCATTCAGGTTTGAGTTTACAATGTCTGTAAAACGGCTAAAAATACCCATTTGTCGTACCTCTTCAATTGTTTGGGACACAGTTTAGTTTATTCATATTCCTTGCCAACTTTTCTGTGCAGGTTAAAGCACTGATTCAATTGAATTTAAAGATAAATCAAGAAACTGCTTTAGCAAAACTCTATAATGAAATACACTATTATTTAGTCATTTTCACTACCAAACAGATACCATGCGCCGATCACAACAACAAGACAACTTGCTGGGGCAATCCAATAGCTTTCTTACGGTGCTGGAACAAGTATCGCAGGCTGCTCCACTCAATAAGCCTGTGCTCATTATTGGTGAACGTGGCACCGGCAAAGAATTAATTGCCGCCCGGTTGCACTTTTTATCACAACGCTGGGATCAAAACTACCTCACACTGAATTGCGCAGCTTTGAATGAAAACTTACTGGAAAGCGAGCTGTTTGGTCATGAAGCCGGGGCCTTCACAGGTGCCGGAAAACGCCATGAAGGGCGCTTTGAACGGGCCAATGGTGGCACCTTGTTTCTGGATGAGCTTGCCAATACCCCAAGCCTGGTGCAGGAAAAGTTACTCCGCGTCATTGAATATGGCGAATTTGAGCGGGTCGGTGGCAGCCGCCCGGTGAAGGTTGATGTCCGGTTGGTCTGTGCTACCAATGAAGATTTACCCGCCTTGGCTGCACAAGGTGAGTTCCGCGCCGACTTACTGGACCGGCTGGCCTTTGATGTGATCACCCTGCCCCCTATGCGAGAACGACGCGACGATATTTTGCTGCTGGCGGAACACTTTGCCATCAATATGGCTCGTGAGCTGGAGTTCGAACTATTTAGCGGTTTCAGTGAAAAAGCCAAGAAAACTCTGCTGGATTACGATTGGCCTGGCAATGTGCGTGAACTAAAAAATGTAGTGGAACGAAGTGTCTATCGTACCAATAACCCCTATGTGCCCGTGCATGACATTTTATTGGATCCTTTTGACTCGCCTTTTCGGCCTCAAACCAGAGTCAAAACCCAGGACCGTCGCTTGCAAAGCCAGCCAGCCGTCACCGAGTCAGCTCATGCCAGCACAGCTTCAGCCGAGCCGGCCGAACTGTCTGAGGCAAGCCCCCATTCAATTCCTGAGCAATTTGACCCAGAACAGCCACACGATTTCAAAGCCATGTCACAGCAGTATGAAGTATCCTTGCTTAAACGGGCATTGGCCGCCTGTCAGTTTAATCAGAAAAAAACCGCAGAAAGCCTCGGTCTGACCTACCATCAATTACGAGGCTACATGAAAAAATATCAACTGCTGGATAGCCAGCAGCAAGATGCAGTCTGATAATGGAAAAGGCAAGCCAGTGAAACCACAGTTACAGCGTCGCTTAACAGCGGCTGTTCAGACAGCTGCCATGATCTTACTGATAGCCTGTCAGCCGGACATGCCTGCTGAAGTGCGTTCTGGGCTGGTGTATTGCCTGGAAGGGGCTCCTGAAAGCTTTAATCCACAATTGGTGACTTCAGGAACAACCATCGATGCCACCAGTCGCCAGTTGTACGATCGATTGGTGGATATTGATCCAGAGGATGGCAGCTTTGTGCCCGCACTGGCCACCCACTGGGAAGTCCGACCCGATGGATTAAGCTATACTTTTTTTCTGCGTCCGGACGTGCAGTTTCATAGTACCGATTACTTTCAACCAAGCCGCCCGTTAAACTCCACCGATGTCCGCTTTAGTTTCGAGCGTGTGATGAAGCGCGATCATCCCTTTCATGCGGTCAGTGGTGGTGAGTACCCTTACTTTCAAACTGTTGAGTGGCAACAGCGTGTCGCCCGTATCACCACCCCTACAGCCGATCAGGTGGTGTTTTATCTGCAGCAACGCGACAGCTCATTCTTATCCAATATAGCGACCGACTTTGCCGTGATACATTCGGCTGAGTATGGCAAGCAACTATTGGAACAACAACAGCCCCAGCGTATCGATTCGCACCCCATCGGCACAGGTCCGTTTAAATTCAAAGAGTACCGTAAAGATATATTTTTACGCTATTACCGCCATGCTGATTATTGGGGGCAAGCATCCAGCCTGGAACAACTGGTCTTCAATATCGAGCCGAATAACGCCAAGCGAATGGCTAAGCTACTGACCCATGAGTGCGATATTACCGCCTACCCACGCATTGCTGAACTGGAACTCATTAGCAAGCGAGACGACGTCAAAGTTCAGGAGCAAACCAGCATGAATGGAGGTTTTTGAGTGTTGAATGCCCAAAAGCCTACATTCATGCT
>JAIUMG010000157.1 GCA_022565655.1 Alkalimonas sp. | reverse complement strand
GAGCCACATCAATTTGCTGATGCGGTGCTTACCCACTTTCGGGAGCAAGCCTTTTATTACACCTTAAGCCCACCCCGACTCGGCGCGCACAGCGTTGATGATTTCTTATTTGACACCCGCTCAGGCTTTTGTGGCCACTATGCATCAGCCACGGCTCTGCTGTTACGCCAGGCGGGTATTCCCGCCAGAGTCGTTGGTGGTTATCAAGGGGGCTTGTGGTATCCAGAGCAAAACTACTTACTGGTTCGCCAACGTGATGCCCATGCCTGGGTGGAATACCTGGTGGATGATCGCTGGCATCCACTGGATCCTACCGCGGCCATTGCACCAGAACGCATATTATCCGGGCTTGATGAATCATTAAGCGACATTGACAGGCAGTCACTGTCCTCCCCATGGCTGGCTAGGATCCCGCTGGTCAATCAGTTACGTTTGCAGTTGCTTCACCTGGATTATTACTGGTCTGTCTGGGTACTTGGTTTTAATCAACAACGGCAAACGGCCATTTGGCAATCACTCTATCAGGCAGTTCGACAGTATGGTCAGATGGTGTTGATTTTTTTCGCTGGCCTGCTGGTTCTGCTCACCGGGAGCTGGCTATGGTTTTACTATCGTCAGAAAAAGCAAGCCGGTAGTTTTGAGTTTATGCTGCGATTTATTCCGGCGCTACAGCACAAGCCAGCGGGTACGTCGGTTGCTGAAGCACTGATTGAACTGGCTGCACAAAACCCAGAAGCAGCAACAGAACTTCAGACCATCCAGCAGCTATACCAGCAATGGATTTTCGCCAACAACCACCACGCGGACAAAGAGCTACGAAAGCGGCTAAAAACCGGTCAGAAAACATTGAAACGATTGCAGTTACCAAGCGGTTTTCAAACATAAAAAAACGCCAGCATGGCTGACGTTTTTAAATCATTATGCCTGATTAAAATTCACGGCTGTTTTGCAGCGCTGCAATACGCTTTTCCAACGGTGGATGCGTCATAAACAGCTCAGATTTTTTGCCACCTCCGGCAATACCAAAGGCCATCATATTGCCTTCCAGTCGGCTTTCATGGTTATGCTGCAGTCGTTTCAAAGCGGCCACCATCTTATTGGCGCCCTCAAGCCGAGCGGCACCCGCATCAGCCCGGTATTCACGCTGTCGCGAGAACCACATCACAATAATACTGGCAAGGAATCCAAATACAATTTCAAGCACAATCACAATGGCGAAGTAAGCCATGGTTCCCAGTTGTTGGTTGTTCTGTCGGATGATCCCAGCAATCAGACGCGCCAGGAAAATCACGAAGGTGTTCACCACCCCCTGGATCAGCGTTAGAGTCACCATATCCCCATTGGCGATGTGGGATACCTCATGCGCTAACACAGCCTCGACTTCATCCTCACGCATGTTACGGAGCAAACCGGTACTCACCGCCACCAGAGCATCATTACGTTTCATACCGGTGGCAAAAGCATTCATCTCCGGTGAGTCGTAAATGGCTACTTCCGGCATACCGATGCCAGCTTTACGAGCTTGACGGGCCACGGTATCCATCAACCATTTTTCAGTGGCATTCTTTGGTTGTTCGATGACGACAGCTCGGGTTGACCGTTTAGCCATCCACTTCGACATCGCCAGTGAAATAAAAGATCCACCGAAGCCAAAAATGGCAGCGAACACCAGCAAGCCTCCAATACTGGAACTATCGATACCAAACACGGTAAAAATAATACTCAGTGCAATACTTAATACCACCAACACAGCCAGGTTGGTTGCCAGAAACAACAGCACTCTTTTCATTTCATACCTCTCTAAGGAACTTATGTACTTACCTAGTGCATACTATATGGGCTTAAGCTTAATTATCAATGAACAAGCTCAATTATTGTGTAACGAAAACTTACCCAGCTAGTTAGCTTGAATTAGTTTGCAACACGCTGATCAAAGCAGGTACCAGTTGCTGACTGATGGTTTCAGGCATAACACCATCCTTGCAATGAGGGACAACACCAAGGCATGGGGCGGTAATGCGCTGCTGTAGGTCTTCAATATTTTCGTGCATAAGCTCCATCTCAGGATCTACGCAATTCGCCACCCAGCCTAACAAGGGGACCCCACTTCGCTCGAGCTCCCGCACCGTCAACATGGCATGATTTAAACAGCCAAGCTTAACACCAACCACCAGCAACACGGGCATCTGCTGCTTACTCACCCAGTCAGCCAAATAGCGCTTAGATGAAATAGGCAATAACCAACCACCTGCGCCCTCGACCAACAGGTAATCTGCTGGATAGCTGCGTAACTGCTGCAGGTTGTGATCCAATAGCGATTCATCAATCACCTGCTGGTGACGAGAAGCAGCCAAATGCGGTGCCACAGGTTCAGTAAATAAAATCGGATTCACTAGTTCATAGGGCAAGGCCATAGCAGCGGTTTGCTGTAAAATAACCGCATCCTGATTTTTACCATCAAAGCCTACCCCTGCCGCAATCGGCTTCGCAGCTATGCACTGCTGATCGGCTTGAGCCAGCCCTCGTAGCAGCGCAGTTGCGACAAAAGTTTTACCGGCATCGGTATCGGTCCCTGTAACAAAGAATGTTTTCATGTGCGCTTGCTCCCGATCAAAAAACCAACCTCATAACTGGCCACCAGCTGCTCATCAGGGGTATGTACCGGATAGGCGGCATTAAGGCGCTGCCAATACAGTTTACCTGTCAGCCCCCTGGACGGTTTGCCGACAACATAGTTGGCACCAAGTGACTTCAGCTCCCGAGCCAGCGCCAACACATCTGGGTATGTCAAAGGATAGGTTTGCGTGTGCAACTGCCAGTCAATCTCTGGGCTGGCTGAGCGCATTTTTTCCAACAACAAACTGGCCGACAAAAAGTCATTAATATGAGGTTGATCATCCAGCTGTTGAAAGGCTTGCTTAAACTCACACAAGGTACCATCCAACAAGGTGGTGATCACCAGGCTGGCACCAGGTCGGCTGACACGCGCTAACTCACGACTGACCTGTTCAGGCTGCGAACACCATTGCAGCATCAGGTTTGAAAACACCCGATCGACACAGTTGGCACTAAGCGGCAACGCTGCAGCATCGGCTTGCAGATAGCGAGTCGCCAGACCTTGTTGCCTCGCTTTAGTCAGCATGCCTGCACTGATATCAACAGCCAGCAAGGAATGACAGCGGGTGATCAGCTCCGGGTGCAACCAAGCCGGACCACAACCTAAGTCCAGTAGCTCTCCAGACCGACTTTCCGGCAATAACTTTAGTGCCGCGTAACCAACTTGTTGTTGCAACCGTGCAGCACCCAGATAACTATCGGATGCTTTGCTAAAGTGATGGGCAATCGCCTGAAATTGAGCAGACATCAAAACAGCTCCTTAATCGTCTGAACCAGCTGGCTGATCGCGTCTGGTTGATGCGAACTGCTTAAGGCAATTCGTAATCGGGATTTATTGACTGGTACCGTCGGAGGACGGATCGCTGTGAGCCATATGCCGCGTTTTTTCAACTGTTGGCTCAATTGCAATGCCTTGGCCGTATCACCGACCAGCAAAGGCTGTATAGCTGACGCTGAGGGCATCACCGGCAAATCAAACTCTGCAGCTAACCGACGAAATAACGCAATGTTGTGCTGCAATTTGTCGCGACGCCACTGATCGGCCTGACAACAGTGTACTGACGCGAGCAGGCCCCAACAGACCGCCGGAGACAAAGCCGTACTGTAAATGTAATGGCGGCCAAATTGTCGCAGATAGTCAATCACCGTAGCCGATGCAGCGATAAACGCGCCAGAGCCTCCCAAGGCTTTGCCAAAGTTAGCCATCAGTGCATGCAGCTGTTCAGGTTTAACGCCTTGCTGATGCCAGCTACCCTCGCCATGCTGACCATACACGCCAAGCCCATGCGCATCGTCCAGTAGCAGCGGAGCCTGCGCCTGCTGACACAGCTGATTCATAGCAAGCAAGTCAGGGCTATCGCCATCCATACTGAACACGCCTTCGGTAGCCACCATAGCCTCACCATGCGGCAGCCGCTCAAGCATGGTTTTCAGCGATAGCAGAT
Organism: Alkalimonas sp.; assembly: GCA_022565655.1. Lineage (GTDB taxonomy): Bacteria > Pseudomonadota > Gammaproteobacteria > Enterobacterales > Alteromonadaceae > Alkalimonas. The sequence continues at coordinate 3,756 of JAIUMG010000157.1, read as the reverse complement.
CATTATGCAAAAAGCGTTTAAAAGGCCCTGCACGCTGTTGAACTGCATCAATTAAAGAGGCATGGCTTAGTTTATCCAGCAGCAAGGTATCCTTAGAATCAGCCAGTGTCTGCAGCATGGCCTGGTTGGCGGCAAAGCCAGAAGAAAACAGCAGCACCTGCTCAAAGCCAAGCCAGTCACAAAGAGCATCCGACAAGGCCTGATGAGCATAATGATGACCTGTCACCAAAGGTGACCCCGTGCTGCCAAAGCCAAAACGATGAAGCCCTTCAGCGGCTGCTTGCAATACTTTAGGCTCGGCGGCCAGGCCAAGATAATCATTGCCTGAAAAATTCAGAAACACCTGACCATTGGCACGCAACCGACCTTCTGCTAGTGGTTCGATACATACCATCTGGCGCCATAGCTGCTGCTGTTGACGCTCTTTCAGTGCCTGCTGCAATCTGGCAAGCTGCATGCTTTAATTCACAGCGTGATACAAAGGGGTTTCTTGCTGCTCTTTAATGGCATCGGCCAGCGCCAGCTCATGAGCTTCATCCGAAACGTCATGGCGCTGTTCAGGTTTGATGCCGAGCTTGGCAAATAATTGCATATCGGAATCGGCCTCCGGGTTGTCCGTCGTCAGCAATTTGTCACCATAGAAAATAGAGTTGGCACCTGCCATAAAACACAATGCCTGCATTTGTTCATTCATCCGTGACCGGCCTGCTGATAGCCGTACATGGCTAGCCGGCATCATGATACGCGCTACCGCAATAGCGCGTATAAATTCAAATGGGTCCATATCTTCAACATTTTCCAGCGGTGTGCCCTGTACTTTCACCAGCATGTTGATGGGTACGCTTTCTGGATGTTCAGGTAAATTGGCCAGCTGCATCAATAAGGCTGAGCGATCATTGGCGCTCTCGCCCATACCAAGAATACCACCACAGCATACCTTCATACCGGCGTCCCGCACATGCTGCAACGTATCCAGCCGGTCCTGATAGGTCCGGGTGGTAATAATTTCACCATAGAACTCCGGCGAGGTGTCCAGGTTGTGGTTGTAGTAATCTAAGCCGGCATCGGCCAGGCTTTCAGCTTGTTCGGTGTCGATCATGCCTAACGTCATGCAGGTTTCCAGCCCCATCGCTTTAACGCCACGCACCATCTCGATCAGGTATGGCATATCCCGTTGTTTCGGGTTGCTCCAGGCCGCCCCCATGCAAAAACGGGTGGCGCCTTTTTCCTTAGCTATTTTGGCCTGCGTTAACACTTTTTCGACTTCAATCAGCCGTTCGCGCTCCAGGCCGGTATTGTAATGGCCACTTTGCGGACAATATTTACAATCTTCGGCGCAGGCACCAGTTTTAATGGATAACAAGGTGCTAACTTGCACCTCGTTCGGGGTAAAGTGCTGACGATGCACCGTTTGAGCCTGAAAAACCAAATCATTAAACGGTAAACTAAATAAATTATTCACCTGGTCCAGCGTCCAGTTGTGGCGGATTGAAGAGGACATCGGTATTCCCATTTGAGTTGTGATACATGCTATTTTTCGCTAGTCTAGCCGTCCGTCTTGAGTTGTCAATCTGTATTGCACTCACAACTTTACTGGTGGTCAAATAATGAGCATTGATTTAGCGTTTGATAGAGAGCATATCTGGCATCCATATACCTCGATGATCAATCCATTGCCCGTGTATCCTGTGGTGGCAGCTGAAGGCTGTGAACTGATTATGGATGATGGCAAACGTCTGATTGACGGTACAGCATCCTGGTGGTCAGCTGCACATGGCTATCGCCACCCTGAGCTGGATAAAGCAGCCACCGATCAATTGCAGCAGATGGCCCATGTGATGTTTGGCGGTATTACCCACCCTCAAGCCATTGAGCTTTGCAAGCAACTGATTGACATTACCCCGGCCCCGCTCAGTAAAGTCTTCCTGGCAGACAGCGGCTCTATTGCGGTGGAAGTGGCGCTTAAAATTGCCTTGCAGTACTGGCAAGGGAAAGGCAAACCAGATAAAACCGAGCTGATCAGCTTACGCAAGGGCTATCATGGCGACACCTTTGCTACCATGGCAGTGTGTGACCCAGTTGATAGCATGCACAGTATGTTTCAACGGCTACTGCCTCAGCACCATTTTTTGCCAGCACCTGACAGCCCCTTTCATCAACCTTATCGACCTGACAGTATTGAGCCACTGCGACAGTTGCTGCAACAGCGTCACCAGCAAATTGCCGCTTTGATTCTGGAGCCGATTGTACAAGGATATGGTGGCATGCGGTTTTACCACCCGGACTACCTCAAGGCGTGTCGTCAATTATGCGATGAGTTCGATGTGATCTTGATCGCCGATGAGATTGCCACAGGCTTTGGCCGAACGGGTCAGTTATTTGCCTGTAACCATGCCAATATAGCACCAGATATTATGTGTCTGGGTAAGGCGTTAACCGGTGGTTATATGACCATGGCGGCCACCTTATGCAACGATAAGCTGGCCACTGGCGTTAGCCAAAGTGATGCTGGCGGCCTGATGCATGGCCCCACCTTTATGGCTAACCCACTCGCATGTGCAGTAGCTAATGCCAGTGTCCGGTTGATCCGACAAAACCACTGGCCCGCCCAGGTAGCGGCCATTGAAGCGCAATTAACCGAGCAGCTCGAAGCTTGTCGCGCTGGCGAAGGCGTAAAAGATGTTCGGGTATTGGGTGCCATCGGTGTCATTGAGATGACAAAGCCGGTGCAGGTCGCTGCACTGCAGAAGTTATTTGTCGAACAAGGTGTCTGGATCCGACCTTTTAATCATTTAATTTATGTGATGCCTCCATTTACCATCAGCCAGGCTCAGCTTAGTCGATTGACGGCAGCGATGCGGTTGGCCGTGGGGGTAAGCTGAATCAGCATCTTGAGGTTGATTGGCTATATTCCCATCAAAGGCGCATCAGATAAAGCACCAGGGCTATTGAGGTTAATAACAGCAACAGCAAGTTATAGTGCAAGCGATCCCCTTTACGCCGGGCCCGCAGCCGATTGAGTACCAGGCTGATACCACTGAGCGCGGCAGTAACCCACAGTACATAGTGTAGCCAGGTGGTCAATGTGGGGTGCCAATCTTGCCTGATGTCTAACTCCCAGTATCTGACCAGGCCGGTATCCAACTCAGGCCGAGCATAATGCACCAGTACGATAGCCACGATAAAAACCAGCCAGGCGAGTATGGCCAGCCAACTGAACAACCGGCGAATGAAATCAGGCCCTTGTCTGCGATCATTTTTAAAAGATCCATGTTCTGTCAAAGCGCTATTCCTTTGAAGTTTTACTTGTGTTCATCGCCTGCGTCAGTATCATTACATCTCTTAATCCATTCGCCAAGTTTTCCAGATTTAAAACGGAGCCATTAGCATGTCACATGCTGTTATACATGATGTTCTTGCCGGTCGTTACGCCGAAGGTGAAACGGTTACGGTCAAAGGCTGGGTTCGCACTAAGCGTGACTCCAAAGCCGGTATTTCTTTTGTTGCTGTTCATGACGGCAGTTGTTTTGATGCGGTCCAAGCCGTGGTTCCGGCTGAGTTGTCTAATTATGAGAATGAAGTCAAACGCCTAACCACCGCTTGTTCGGTGATCGTGACCGGCGCTATTGCTCGCTCGGAAGGCAAAGGCCAGCAATTTGAAATTCAAGCCACAAGCGTTGAAGTCGTTGGCTGGGTTGAAAATCTAGTTACCTATCCAATTGCACCTATGCGCCACTCGATGTAGTACTTGCGCGC
>JAIUMG010000156.1 GCA_022565655.1 Alkalimonas sp. | reverse complement strand
ACTGACCCGGTCGCGCTCTGGCAAATACATGGTGACACCCAGTGCCCGCCCTCGGGGGATAATACTGACTTTGTACACCGGATCGTGTTCTGGTACCAAACGACCGACGATGGCATGCCCTGCCTCATGGTAAGCGGTCATTTCTTTTTCTTTTTCCGTCATCACCATGGAGCGTCGTTCAGCCCCCATCATGATTTTGTCTTTGGCTTTCTCGAATTCATCCATCGACACGGTGCGACGATTGCCACGCGCGGCAAAAAGTGCAGCTTCATTCACTAGGTTGGCTAAGTCGGCTCCCGAGAAGCCTGGAGTACCACGGGCAATGACCGATGGCTCAACATCATCACCCAACGGCACTTTGCGCATATGCACTTTCAGGATTTGCTCACGACCTTTCACATCAGGCAAGCCAACCACGACCTGACGGTCAAAACGGCCCGGACGCAATAAAGCCGGGTCAAGTACATCTGGACGGTTGGTTGCAGCAATAACAATGATGCCTTCGTTGCCATCAAAGCCATCCATCTCAACCAGCATTTGGTTCAGGGTTTGCTCACGCTCATCATGACCACCACCCAAACCAGCACCCCGTTGACGACCCACCGCATCGATTTCATCAATAAAAATAATGCACGGTGCTGCTTTCTTCGCCTGGTCAAACATATCCCGAACTCGGGAAGCACCTACACCCACAAACATTTCAACGAAGTCTGAACCGGAAATGGTAAAGAATGGTACTTTGGCTTCACCGGCAATGGCTTTGGCTAACAAGGTTTTACCCGTACCAGGTGGGCCGACCATTAAAATACCTGTCGGAATTTTACCACCCAGTTTCTGGAAGCGCGACGGGTCTTTCAGGTAATCAACCAACTCACTGACTTCTTCTTTGGCTTCATCACAACCAGCCACATCGACAAAGGTGGTTTTAATTTGGTCTTCACCCATTAATTTGGCTTTGCTCTTACCAAAGGACATGGCGCCTTTACCGCCGCCACCTTGCATCTGGCGCATAAAGAAAATCCAAACCGCAATTAACAGCAACATCGGGAACCAGGAAATAAAGATGGTTGCCAACCAACTGCTCTCTTCAGGTGGCGTGCCGACGATACGTACATCATGCTTGTACAAATCATCGATCAACTTGCCATCGTAGCCTCCGGGGATGACGGTTTCAAAGCGATCACCGCTACGTTGAACTCCGGTAATCACACCTGAACGTTCAATTTTCACTTCACGCACCTGACGCTGTTCGACCTGCTTCAAAAACTGGTCATAACTGGTCACTTGCTCTGCGTTGCCGCTGGGACCAAAACTGTTGAATATCGACATCAGTACGACAGCAATCACCAGCCATACGATGAGATTTTTAGCCATATCACTCAAGGTTATAACCTCTTTCTTCCCGTTAAATTAAATCAGGTTACTTTACTGAAACTTGTAACCCGTCGCCACTATATACGCTTCTCTTGAGCGAGCCCGCGATGAGTCAGGCTTTCGAGACTTCACCTTGGTGAAGACCTCGCGAACTGCTTGAAGGTAGCTTTCAAAACCTTCACCATGAAATACTTTGACAACAAAACTGCCGTTTTGCTTCAAAACTTGATGACACATATCCAATGCCAACTCGACCAAGTACATCGCTCTGGCCTGATCGGTGGTTTGATTACCGCTCATATTCGGTGCCATATCCGATAATACCACATCTACGTTGCGACCTTCGATTCGGCTCAATAATGCCTGTAAAACAGCATCCTCACGAAAATCCCCCTGTAAAAAAGATACCCCGGGCAAGGGATCCATAGGCAGTATATCACAAGCTATCACCTGACCGGATGGCTGAACCAAGCGGGCGGCCATTTGCGACCAACTGCCTGGCGCCGAACCAAGATCAACCACCGTCATGCCTGGTTTGATCAGTTGATCCTGTTGCTGGATCGCTTCCAGTTTAAAAGCCGCCCGGGAGCGTAGCCCCTGTTTCTGCGCTTTTTGCACGAAATGATCATCAAAATGCTCTTTCAGCCAGCGAGTTGAACTGGCAGAACGCTTTTTTCGGGTCATCTTACTACTCTGAAATGGTCATGTACTCAAGATGGCGGTACAATAGCATGAATTCAAGTTTAATTTGTGGAAATCGTATCAAGATGGCACTCAGTAATAAGCAAAAACAGTTTTTAAAATCCAGAGCACATGACCTGAAACCAGTGGTATTGCTGGGCGGTAATGGTTTAACCGAGGGTGTCTTGTCAGAAATTGAACAAGCACTCGATCACCATGAGTTGATTAAAATCAAAGTTCCGGGTGAAGATCGCGAACAAAAGGTTTTGGTGATGGATGCCATTATCCGAGAAACCAAGGCAGAACAAGTTCAAGTGATAGGTAAAACTTTGATCCTGTTTCGCCAAGCGAAAGAAGCTAAAATCATCTTACCCAAAGCTTAAGCCGTTTGATACGGATGATCCTGCTTCGCCGTAATAAAGCCGGCCTGTTTTAGCACCGAACGGGCCTCAGCTTCATCTGCAACCACCACCTTTTGATAACCCTCGGGCCGCTCTCCTTCGGTTGCTTTAGCAAACTGCCAACATAGTAACGGTTGTTCCGGCAACAACACCACACCAAACTTCAACTGATGCTGCAAACACCAGTCTGTTTTGGCCTGCAGTTGCGCAAACACATCAGCCGGGCACGCTTGCCACTCTCTGGCATCCAGCACGATGGCCCAGGGGTTCTGAATTAACCTCTGCACTTGTGCTCTTAATTCAGTGACATAATCAGTCACCGTCAAGCTGGTCCAGGTGCCCATGGCTTTGACCCAGATCACTCGCTCTTCCACTACAATCTGAAAACGCTTTTTTCCTGACATGGCTAGCCACTATGGTGATATACAGAGCCACTATTGTAGTCGTTAGCCTTGATGATCAGGTCTGACCCCAACGATCTCTGCGATGAGTGCATAAAAAAAAGCGGCAAAAGCCGCTTTTTATATCCATCAAACTGCTTTTAAAGGTATTTAACCGCCGTCACCTCAAACTCAACCACCCCTTTAGGCGTGTTGATGTTGACGACATCATCCAACTCTTTACCTATCAGGCCACGAGCAATCGGTGAGTTCACAGAGATCAGGTTTTTCTTTATATCCGCTTCATCATCACCCACAATGCGGTAACTGACTTCTTCCTCAGTTTCAAGGTTCAGAATGGTCACCGTAGCACCAAAGATCACTTTACCGTTATTCGGCAAGGTACTGACATCAATGATCTGAGCATTACCAAGCTTACTTTCGATATCCTGAATACGGCCTTCACAAAAGCTTTGTGCTTCCCGGGCCGCATGGTACTCAGCGTTTTCTTTTAAATCACCATGTTCACGTGCATCGGCAATGGCCTGAATAATTTGTGGCCGCTTAACCGATTTTAATTCATGCAGTTCTGTGCGTAACATTTCAGCACCATGAACTGTCATTGGTATTGATTTCATCCTAGTACTCTCTTATGTAATTCCTGAACAGAGATCACTTGCTCAAAAGCACTGGCAGTACTTGCCTTACAGGTAGCAAAAGCTGCATTCAGTGTGGTGGTGTAGTTGGCTTTATGCTGCAACGCACCACGACGTAACACTTTTGAGTCTTCAATCGCTTGGCGACCCTCTGTTGTATTGACAATGTAGTTGTACTCACCGTTTTTAATGCGGTCTAAAATATGAGGCCGCCCTTCCAGCACTTTATTCACTACCCGGCAAGCAATACCTGCTTTCTCTAGTGTAGCAGCTGTGCCACGAGTCGCATCCAGCTCGAAACCGACTTCCAGCATGCGCTGAGCTAACTCAATGACCCGAACTTTATCGCTGTTCCGGACGGAAAGTAAAGCACGACCACTAGTCGGTATCAAGGTACCGCAGCCAAGCTCGGCCTTGGCAAAAGCTTCTTCAAAGGTACCGCCAATCCCCATCACTTCACCGGTAGAACGCATTTCCGGGCCAAGGATCGGGTCAACACCCGGGAATTTATTGAATGGGATCACCACTTCTTTGACAGAAAAATATGGCGGCACCACTTCTTCAGTAATGCCTTGCTCAGCCAGTGTTTTACCCGCCATACAACGCGCGCCAACCTTAGCAATTTGGATACCGGTAGCCTTGGAGACAAAAGGCACGGTACGAGCAGCCCGCGGATTTACCTCAATCAGATACACTTCGCCATCTTTTACTGCAAACTGGGTATTCATCAGGCCAACTACACCTAACTCTAGAGCCAGCTTTCGTACCTGTTCACGCATCACATCCTGAATGGCTTTCGACAAACTGTGTGGAGGCAAAGTACAGGCTGAATCACCCGAGTGCACACCGGCTTGTTCAATGTGCTCCATGATGCCGCCAATCACGACTTCTTTTCCGTCGCATATCGCATCGATATCGACCTCGATGGCATCATCCAGGAAGTTATCCAGCAGTACAGGTGCTTCATTTGACACGCTGACCGCATCCGTCATGTAACGCTTCAAATCAAGCTCATCGTACACGATTTCCATCGCCCGGCCACCCAAGACATAAGAAGGACGTACCACCATCGGGAAGCCAATATCATTGGCTTTCAACAGTGCCTCTTCCAGACTGGTCACCGTGGCATTTTTTGGCTGCTTTAATTCAAGCCGGTCAACCGCTTGCTGGAAACGCTCGCGATCTTCGGCGCGGTCAATCGCATCAGGCGACGTTCCAATAATTGGTACGCCGCTAGCTTCAAGTGCCCTGGCTAGCTTTAATGGCGTTTGACCACCATATTGCACAATCACACCTTTAGGCTGCTCTTTCGCCACAATCTCCAACACATCTTCCAGCGTAATCGGTTCAAAATACAAGCGATCTGAGGTGTCGTAATCCGTGGACACGGTTTCCGGGTTGCAATTGACCATGATGGTTTCGTAACCATCTTCACGCAGCGCCAGCGCGGCATGCACACAGCAGTAATCAAACTCAATGCCCTGGCCAATACGATTTGGGCCACCGCCCAAAATCATTATTTTGTCACGGTTGGTTGGAGCAGACTCGCACTCTTCATCGTAGGTGCTGTACATGTAAGCCGTATTGGACGCGAACTCAGCGGCACAGGTATCAACACGTTTATACACCGGGTGCAAACCAAAACTATGGCGTTTTTTCCGCACTTCGTTTTCACTGACACCAAGCAACAGAGAAATACGCTGATCTGAAAAGCCTTTGCGCTTATAACGACGCAAGTTGACCGCATCCAAGCCACCGAAACCTGCATCATGAATACGTTGCTCATCCAGGATTAAGTCTTCAATTTGTGCCAGGAACCAGGGGTCAATTTTGGTGAGTTCAAAAATGTCTTGTTGGCTCATGCCGAAGCGGAAGGCATCCGCAATATACCAAATCCGATGCGCACCAGCCTCTTTCAGCTCACGTACTAAGCGCTCTTTCGCATCAGGCGCCGTCAGATCTTGCATTGGATCTAAACCAGAGACACCAATTTCTAAACCACGCAATGCTTTTTGTAATGATTCTTGCTGGTTGCGACCAATCGCCATGACTTCGCCAACCGATTTCATTTGGGTGGTTAAGCGATCATTGGCACCGGCAAATTTCTCAAAGTTAAAGCGTGGAATTTTTGTCACGACATAATCGATGCTTGGCTCAAAGGATGCAGGTGTAATACCACCGGTAATTTCGTTCGCCAGTTCATCAAGCGTGTAACCGACCGCCAGTTTGGCGGCAACTTTGGCAATCGGGAAGCCAGTGGCTTTCGAAGCCAGCGCAGATGAGCGCGACACCCGAGGGTTCATTTCGATAATAACCATGCGGCCATCATCCGGGTTAATGCCAAACTGCACATTGGAGCCACCGGTTTCCACACCGATTTCCCGTAACACGGCCAACGAGGCATTTCGCATCAACTGATATTCTTTATCGGTCAGTGTTTGGGCAGGTGCTACCGTAATAGAGTCCCCCGTGTGAACCCCCATCGGGTCAAAGTTCTCTATGGCACAAACAATGATGCAGTTATCATTTTTGTCGCGCACCACTTCCATTTCAAACTCTTTCCAGCCGATCAAAGACTCATCAATCAACAGTTCTTTGGTGGGCGACAAATCCAGGCCCCGGGCACAAACTTCATCAAACTCTTCGCGGTTATAAGCAATACCACCGCCTGAACCACCCATGGTAAAAGAAGGTCGGATGATGCACGGAAAGCCAATGTCTTCCAGCACCTGATAGGCTTCTTCCATCGAGTGCGCCATACCCGCTCGAGGGCATTCCAAACCAATGGAGCGCATCGCCTTATCGAAACGACTGCGATCTTCAGCTTTATCAATCGCATCAGCCGTCGCGCCAATCATCTCGACATTGTATTTTTCCAGCACACCGTGCTTATCAAGCTCCAGCGCACAGTTCAGAGCCGTCTGCCCGCCCATGGTAGGCAACACAGCGCAAGGTCGCTCTTTTTCGATAATTTTTTCCACCACCTTCCAATGGATCGGCTCAATGTAGGTAGCATCAGCCATCTCAGGGTCGGTCATGATGGTTGCTGGGTTCGAGTTCACCAGAATAACCCGGTAGCCTTCTTCACGCAGGGCTTTACAGGCTTGAGCGCCCGAGTAATCAAATTCGCAGGCCTGGCCAATGACAATAGGGCCAGCGCCAAGGATCAGAATGCTTTTTAAATCAGTACGTTTTGGCATAATAAATCTCTGTCTCTCGCTGCTTGCCGGATTAGTGCTGACGCTGACGCATCAGATCGATGAAATGATCAAACAATTCTGCCGCATCATGCGGACCAGGGCTGGCTTCAGGGTGCCCCTGAAAACTAAAGGCCGGTTTATCCGTGCGATGAATGCCTTGCAAGCTGCCATCAAATAATGACTTGTGTGTTGCCTGCAAAGTCGATGGCAAGCTCTCCTCTTCGACCGCAAAGCCATGGTTTTGTGCCGTGATCATGACTTTCTTCGTCTTTAAGTTTTGCACTGGGTGGTTACCGCCATGATGACCAAACTTCATTTTGGCAGTTTTGGCACCACTGGCCAATGCCAGCAACTGGTGTCCCAAGCAAATTCCAAAAAGGGGAATATCGGTGGTTAAAAACTGTTGGATAGCCTGTATTGCATAGTCGCAAGGCGCCGGATCGCCGGGACCATTGGATAAAAAGATACCATCAGGGTTCAGTGCCAGCACCTCATCCGCGGAAGTTTGGGCCGGAACCACCGTTAAACGACAGCCTCGATCAACCAGCATGCGTAAAATATTGCGCTTTACGCCGTAATCATAGGCGACGACATGATAAGCACCATCGCTAGGTTGGCTAAACCCTTTACCCAGCTGCCAGCTGCCTTCCTGCCATTGATAAGGGGCTTTCACCGACACTTCTTTAGCTAAATCCATACCGGCCAAGCCAGCAAAACTTTGCGCCAACTGCAGCGCTTTCGCTTGATCCAAAGCCTCACCCGCCATCAGACAGCCATTAAGCGCCCCTTTTTCACGCAGAAGACGGGTTAATTTACGGGTATCGATATCAGCGATGCCAACAATACCTGATTTGGTTAAATAATCTGACAACGATGCTTGATTGCGGAAGTTACTGGCGAGTATAGGTAAATCACGAATAATTAGGCCTTTGGCCCAGATCCGGCTGGATTCTTCATCTTCATCATTGGTGCCGGTATTGCCAATGTGTGGATTGGTCAAGGTGACCATTTGTTCAGCATACGATGGGTCTGTTAAAATTTCCTGATACCCAGTCATCGAGGTATTAAAAACCACCTCACCTACAGAAACACCTTCGGCACCAATGGCCGTACCATGAAATACAGAGCCATCTTCCAGAACCAACAGGGCAGACGTCGTCAAAATAACCTCCAAACAGCAAAAAACGGGCTTAAACCT
>JAIUMG010000155.1 GCA_022565655.1 Alkalimonas sp. | reverse complement strand
ATAAAACGAGCTGACTTTGCCTCTGAAGATGATGATAAATCAACATTTGAGACTTTTAATAGCATCCCCGCTAGAGAACTAGCATCTGGAAATCCGATTGTTTCACTTCTGAGGAAGCCAGATTTTCAAAGAGAGACTAATCACTGGGCACCCGATCAAGTGGTGTCACTACTTGAGTGCTATATAAATGGTGATTTAATCCCATCGGTCATTCTATGGAAGTCCCCAACATATCTTTTTGTTATTGATGGCGGTCATAGGTTAAGCGTAATAAGAGCATGGATAGAAGATGATTATGGTGATGGTCCTATATCGCATAAGCTCTTTGGTCATGATATTTCGCTAGAACAGAAAAAGGCAGCTGAAAAAACCAGGAAGCTCATAAATGAAAAAGTTGGCTCGTGGAATTACTATAAAACTTTGTTAGATGATGACGAAAATATCACTCCTGAACAACGAAAGAGACTGTCGACCATTACGACGAGGGGCTTATCTGTCCAGTGGGTAAAAGGAGATGCCGACAAAGCTGAAACGTCATTTTTTAATATCAATATGAAAGGCACGCCTCTCGACGATATTGAGGAAGTTCTTTTAAGAAACCGGAAAAGGCCAGTCCCTATAGCCGCGAGAGCAATAATTAGAGCGGGAAAGGGCCACAGGTATTGGTCTCGATTTAAACAAGAAAAAACTGACCTTATTGAAAGTGAGGCATCGAAGCTTCATAAATTGCTGTTCAACCCTGAGATTGAGAAGCCTGTAAGAACCCTAGACCTACCTCTTGGTGGTTCTAAAGGTGTTCGTAATGCTGTGCAAGTGTTGATTGAGTTCATGCTGATTGCTAATCGACAACAACAAAAGCCTCTGCCAAAAATTGATGGATTTAATGAAGACAATGATGGTTCTTTGACTATTAATGTTCTGAAAAATGCTAAGAAACTTGCGAGTCGAATAACTGGAAATGGCGACGGAAGCTTAGGTCTGCATCCAGCAATATATTTTTACGGTCCATCTGGAAGACATTCCAGCCCGATGTTTCTAGGGACTGTTTCTCTAATAGGTCAGAAGCTAGCCAATAACGACTCAGAATTCTTTAAAAAATTTACTTCGGTGCGATCAAAACTTGAACTTATTCTTATTGAAAATAAAGAACTGATAGCTACGATCATTCAGAAGCATTTGAGCAGGAACAGAATTACTAAATACCACGATTTTCTCCAAGTTCTAATAGATTCCCTCTACCGAAACGAGCCGGTAGAAGCTAATGATTTAGTAAAATTTTCTGAGCTTGAGGGAAAAATAATTGCAGGTGATTTTAAAAAGACTACGTCTAAAATCTCGGACGATACTAAAAGCAAAGTATTTATAAGTGTTGCATTAAATAGTGCGCTCAAATGCCCAATTTGTGATGGATACTTAGATGTTGAGAAATCAGTTTCCTATGACCATATTGAAAGGGTAAGGGAGGGTGGTTCTGGCGAAGCGGAGAACTGTCAACTAACACATCCATATTGCAACCAGTCAGTTAAGAATTAGCATGTAACAAGGTGCTGCTAGGGACAAATCTATGCTGCGCTCCGATTTGCCCCAGAGCAAGGCGTTATGGCTTTTGATCGTAGTGGCCGCCGATGGCAAAAATATAGACATATTGATCGTCAAATTTGTAAATGACTCGATCCTTTTGGGAAAGTCGGCGGGACCAGAGACCGGAAAGGCTGTGCTTTAGCTGTTCAGGCTTTCCAAGGCCCGTTGCCGGGTTGGCACGAAGCATTTCTTTCAGTAGCTTACAAAGCGCCTTGTGCAGCCTCTTGTCCTTTTCACGGAGCTGCTCATAAGTAGCCCAAGTGTTGCCTTCAAAGACGAGTGATCTCATTGATTTCCTCTTCCTTGGGAGTGTATCCAGTGCCTTGGGTATGGGTAGCGGCAGACTCTGCCAATTGGCGCATTAGGCTGCTATTCTGAAGCACATACAGGGTTTCTTGCTCCCGCTCCCAGTCGTCGGCACTCATTACCACGAATGCTTCGCCGGACCGACGAGTCACTTTCAGGGGGGTATGATTGTTAACTGCCTGTTCTACAAAGGATTTCAGGTTGTCTCTGAACTGGTTTACACTAACAGAGTCCATATGGCTCGCCTCAAACGTACGGTAATTCCGTACATTGTAGCGGGCAAGCCATAACAAATCAATAATGTTCGCCACAGCAAGCTGTGGCCGAACAGCCCCTCCGTCGCTAGCGCTCCTCCAGGGCTGCCGCATATTGAGGGCGTTAGCAGCCAAAGACGGAGGATTCGCATCTTCAGGGTTGCAAAGGTCCCAAACTGGGACTAGCATGAGATTATGCGCTTCATTGCACTTTTTTAAATGAGATTGAAGGTCTTATGTCCGCTGAGGCTGACTCGCCTCAAGGGGATCGGCTCGATGTTCTTGTAACGCTTGTTGAGGCTTACGAACGAGAGCACTATCCTGTCGATTTCCCAGATCCGATCGAGGCCATAAAATTCAGAATGGAGCAGCAAGGGCTCAGTGTTGAGGATCTGGTTCCGGTGATTGGTCGCAAGAATCGGGTGTATGAAGTTCTGGCTCGAAAACGACCGCTAACCCTTCGCATGATTGAGGGGCTGCACGAGAAATTTTCAATCCCTGCAGAAAGTTTGTTAAAGCACAGCTCTAATCAAAACAACCATGCTACGTAGCACTGGCGAGTTGTCTGCTAACAATCTCATGCAGTACGCGCCTTGGGCGCCGGGTGACTTCTCTGAAAGTGGACGCGTCGTTCCTGAAGTAGGGGGGCGTTAAATGCCAGTGATCGCGAGATCGAGTGCTCCAACAATCTGGTCCCTAAAATGTGCGAGGGATCCGATCGGGGTCTTCAGGTGCTTTTCTGGCACCGAGGAAATTTGCGGAGTGAGCAACAGCAGTTCCTGGCCGTCGAATGTTATTTCTGGTGTGAGCCCGCGCATCGCTTGATCGCCAAAGGCTGAGCGTTTGCCAAGTGGAACAACGATACGGGTTGCCAGGCTGGTCAGGAGGGAGTTTTGAATGTCTACCAGATACGGATAGTGGACTTTGCTGGTTTTGCTTGGGTTAGGGTAAACATCGAACTGTGCCATTAAAACTCTCGAAATTCGTCACCGAAGCATCCATGCTGCTCGACGAATTCGTTGTAGCTTTTGATCGCAGAACGATTTTCCGCAACCCATTGGGCAGCCTCGCGTTTGGCAAGCTCTTCTCTCAGTGCTCGCTCAAGGGTGGCTGAGAGGTTAATGTTCAGAGCACGGGTTTTGCGTAGCAAGTCACTGTTAACTGACAGGTTTGTTGCTTTTTTAGGTGCATCTGTATTGTAGAGTTCGGGCATCATGGGTCTCCTTGGAGCTGTTGTAAGCTCCAGAGCAGTTTATGCGCATTAGCGTGCGCATGCAAGAGCATGTAACCAGTCGCTGTTGCCGGACCATTTTTCCGCTGCTTCGCAGCTCCAAAATTGCTGCAAAGCTCTGCGTTATGTATTTTGTTGAGCTTGTTAGAATGCTTAATAGCCTAACAGATATGAGCCGCCCTCTGCTTCGCTTTGGTTTTGTCACCGTTGACAGCAGGCGTTTTGTCCTGACAATACCATTATTTAAGCCAGCGACATGAGCTGCAACACTGAGGTATTTTTGAGTATGGTTTTGACAATCTACAACAAGCTCCCCGCTGTGGTAAGGCACTGGCTTGGCATCTTGGGGGCGGCTACTCGCAATTGGCTGGACAGCAAGGCTTTTATTTATGCTGCGGCGTTGGCATTTTTCACGGTGTTTTCTATCGCGCCGATCCTGGTCGTGGTGGTTGCTCTGGTTGGGTTGGTGTTAGGCGAAATCGCGGTTCAGGGGCAACTGTTTGCGCAGCTCGAGGGCACGCTTGGGCCGGAAGTCGCTGATATGGTGCAGACGGCCGTGATCAATTCGCAGATCGATCAGAGTGGCATCTGGCCGGCGGTGATCGGGATTATTGCCACCATCATCGGTGCCACGACGGTGTTTGCGCAAATGCAGCAATCGTTGAACCAGATCTGGGATGTTGCGCCCCGGCCTGCCAGAAATAACCTGTGGCTTTTTATCAAGAGCCGGCTGTTGTCGCTGACTATCATCTTGGCCATTGGCTTTATCATGTTGGTGTCGCTGTTGTTGTCAGTGGCCATGCGCAGTATCATGGCGTTTGCAGACGAATGGTTGCCGATCCCTGCTGGGGCGATGGTAGGCGTGGAATTAGCCCTTTCATTGCTGGTGATCACGCTGTTGTTTGCCGCTATGTTCAAGATCCTGCCCGATGTACTGCTGTCGTGGCGAGACGTTTTGCTCGGTGCCTTTATCACTGCTGTCTTGTTCACCGTGGGCCGCACTCTGATTTCCACCTACCTGGCCTACACAGCCACCGCATCGGCCTATGGCGCCGCAGGGTCGCTGGCTCTGCTGCTGCTTTGGGTGAACTACTCTTCAATGATTCTGCTGTTTGGCGCAGCCTTTACCCGGGCGCACCTCGAAGGCAGGGGCTTGCCCGTTCGCCCCAAAAGCACGGCGGTTTGTGTGCATATGGAACTGATCGAGGACGAGCCGCAACGCTGATACGAACCCTGAAACCTCTAATACGTGGTGTGAGCATGTTTTGTACAAGAGAAATAGGGGCCAATGGGTATATACTCATGCATTGTTACAGCGATAGATTTTCCGACTTATGGATGTAAAGTAGCAAGCTATGAACTCTATCCCGAATATAGCCAACGAAAAACTCCTTGATTTACTGCTCGACGTGGTCTGTGTCGTAGATAGAGATGGGCGCTTTTTATCGGTCAGTGCCGCCAGTGAGCGGGTTTTTGGTTACAGGCCCGAAGAAATGGTTGGCCGGACCGCCTTTGAGTTGATGCACCCAGATGATTGTGCCCCGACCCGAGCTTTGATTGCTCGGATTAATTCAGGCGAGGCAGCGCCCGATCATGAGAATCGTTACATCCACAAAGACGGCCATATTGTTCATATTATGTGGTCTGCTCAATGGCTTGAAGCCGAGCAGGTACGGGTAGGGGTGGCACGGAATATTACAGAGCGCAAGCGTGCTGAAGCGATGCAGGCAACACTGTATGCCATCTCTGAAGCCGCCCATTTGGCCGGGGATCTGCAGGCACTGTTTTTGCGCGTGCATGAGCTGATCCGTAAATTTTTGCCGGCTGAGAGTTTTTTTGTAGCGCTTTACGACACCATCAATGATGAGCTTAGCTTTCCCTATTATGTCGATCAGGTTGATACGTCATCAACATCCAGGCTACCGCAATCTGATGCGCTCACGATGGAGCTGATCTGCAGTGCAGAAGCATTGTTGTTGACGCCTGCTACTGTTGGGCAGGTGCTTACCAGAATTGGTGCGGAGTCAGTCAAGTATGCTCGAAATTGGCTGGGTGTACCCCTAATCACAGACAGCGCTTCCATCGGCGGTTTGGTCGTGCAAAGTGAGGCCAGTGTTCCCGGCTACACGGAAAAAGACAAGGAGCTATTACTGTTTGTCTCGAGCCAACTGGCGGCAGCGATCGAGCGCCATCGAACGCGCTCCCGATTGGAGTATCTGGCAGAATATGATCAACTCACTAAATTGCCGAACCGAGCCTTGTTTCTGGATCGTTTGCAAAATGCGCTGAAAAAGGCGCAAAGAGATCAGACTCGTCTGGCCGTGCTTTATCTCGATTTGGATAAGTTCAAGCAAATCAATGATACCTTTGGCCACACCACAGGTGACCATCTGCTGCAAGAAGTGGCCTACCGATTAAAGCAGTGTGTCCGCCAATGCGATACTGTTGGCCGTTTGGGCGGTGATGAATTTGCCATTCTGTTGGATCACGTCGGCGAGCTGAAAGATGCAGCAATAGTTGCTGAGAAAATTATTGATACTTTAAGTGATCCTTTTATCCTGAAAGAAGTCACCGTGATGACTGCCCCTAGTTTGGGTATTGCGGTATATCCTGAGCATGGTCAGGATGATCTGCAGTTAGTCCGCTACGCCGATGAGGCGATGTATACGGCCAAACGTCGTGGCGGCCAGAGCTATAGTATTGTGGCTGAGCCAACGCATTTGGGGCTTAAAGATTAAAAGTATCAGATGCAGATCCAGTTAAACCGTTGTCGGCCGTTCGCTAAAGATGTATACAGCGCCTGCTTAAAACAGGGATGAACCCGCCGCTATAACTCTTGTCGTGGATCAGTAAAGATAGTAACTATTCACGACGGAAGACGAAAGGTACGACAAAAGCGGCGTTCTACTACATAAAGCTTTTGGGGCTGCCCGCATCACTGTAATATGGCCATTTAGTTGAAAGCCACTACGTGAAGAGAACCATGAAATTAACCATTTATCAGGTTGATGCGTTTGCAGAACGCGTGTTTGAAGGTAATCCGGCTGCTGTGTGCCCATTAGAGCACTGGTTGGATGATGCGTTGTTGCAGGCCATCGCCGAAGAAAATAATTTATCGGAAACGGCTTTTTTTGTCCCGGCAGGCGATGCTTTTGAGCTGCGCTGGTTTACTCCGGCAGAAGAAGTTGATTTGTGTGGTCATGCCACGCTGGCAGCAGCGCATGTCATTTATACCCATCTGGGCTATAGCAAGCCAGCGTTGCAATTTCAAACCCGCAGTGGCTTGTTGACGGTGATGCAGAAAGAACAAGGTCTATGCATGGACTTTCCGGCGACAATGCCGCTGATCACAACGGCACCAGCTGAGCTGATTCGTGGGTTGGGGCAGGCTCCTGAACAGGTGCTTGCTGCCTTTGATTATGTTGTGCTGTATGGTTCAGAAGAGGAGGTACTGGCACTTACACCAGACTTCGTTCAGCTGCAGGCGCTTGGCTTACGTGGTGTCGTGGCCACCGCACCGGGCAAGCAGGTGGATTTTGTCAGCCGTTGTTTTTTTCCTAAGCTGCGGGTAAATGAAGACCCGGTGACTGGCTCAGCCCATTGTCAGTTGACACCGTATTGGAGCCAGCGTCTTGGCCGCTCCACACTGACCGCCCGGCAGCTTTCAAAGCGTGGCGGCTCAATAGGTTGCGAACTGCGTGGAGATCGCGTACTGCTTGTTGGCAAAACAGTGGATTACATGGTGGCTGAGATAACGATCGCCTAGTTGATGCATCGGTTGAAACTCAAAGGAATTTAGCTATGACCAAAGAACAAGTCAACAATCCACTGCATGGGTTAACGTTAGAAAATATCGTGGTACAGCTGGTGGCGCATTATGGCTGGGAGCAGTTGGCAACGCATGTGCGGATCAACTGCTTTAAAAGTGACCCTTCAGTGAAATCCAGCCTGAAGTTTTTGCGCAAAACCGCCTGGGCCAGAGCAGAAGTCGAGCAATTGTACCTGAAGACCTTTCATTGCTAGTGTGCTCTGCACTGGCAGCTGTTTAAAACCGCTGCAGTAATTCGCGTTGGTAGTCATCGGCGCAAATGCGAATACCCAGCGCCTCAATTTGCTGCTGCAAGGCGTTGTCTGCCTGATTCAACTCCGACATCATCAGGGTGTTGTCATCCAGTTGCCAGATCAGGCGCGAACCGGCATAGCTGAAGCTCAGTATCGTTAAAGCGGCCTGATCATTTTTGGCGGCAGCCGCCTGAATAGCCTTTAATTTTCGCTGGATTAAATTCAACTCATGCTTTAAATCCCAGATATAGGCTGCCTCAGCAAAGTAAGGGCTCCGATACTTGAGCTTTTTTAAGGTAAAGCCGACCACCAGACAGCCCAGTACCACGCCAGCCAGGTTGTAGTAAAAGTTGCCACTGTTGGGCTCTGAAAACAGTTGGATCAGCATTGTTGAACTGGCAAAACTAATGATCAGCAAGGCTAGTACACTGACAATCATGATGACTCTAAGGCGTTGAC
>JAIUMG010000154.1 GCA_022565655.1 Alkalimonas sp. | reverse complement strand
GGCGGATCTTGGCAATCCATGGCCAATAAGCGGGTGGTTTGTAGCCATCGGTTTTGGTGCGGGCATGCACCGTGAGCATATCAGCTCCAGCCTCGGCAATGGCACTGGCGTTATCCAGCGTCAGGGCTGTATCGTCGTAACCCAGCCGAATTTTCACGCTGACCGGCTGATCGAGCGGTACCGCCGTGCGAACGGCTTTGACAATCTGGTACAACCGCTCGGTTTCTTTCAGTAACACCGCACCGCCACGACTTTTATTGACGGTTTTGGCCGGGCAGCCAAAGTTTAAATCAATGCCGGGCGAACCCATCTCAACGGCTCGCACCGCGTTTTCAGCCAGCCAATGCGGTTCCTGCCCCAACAACTGCACCCGTACCGGCACACCGGCGTCGGTTTTACCCTGCTGTTCCAGCTCGGGGCAAATACGGCGAAACACCCGGCGCGGCAAACGTTGATCCACCACCCGGACAAACTCGGTAATGCACAGATCAAAGCCACCGATCCGGGTCAGCATATCGCGCATCAGGTGATCAACCACGCCTTCCATCGGCGCCAGGATAATTTGCATGGCTTGCTCAGTGTTTTATTAACGGGGGGAGATTATAGAGAAAGCAGTGATGGGAATACAGTAAAAAGGCTGGCCAGATGGCCAGCCTTTAGAGGTTTACTTGGAAATAATGACTTGTTTCTGAGTTGTCGGATCCATATGTTTTAATGCACCTTGACTAGTGGTAAGGAAAGTTCCATTTTTTAGTGGGAGGGCATTGTAGTACTCTGAACTTTGTCCAACGATGTGACACTCTTGCTCAGCCAAATCGTAGCTCGCCAGCTGGCTGGCCAGAATCAGCAAACGCTGGCTTTCTGCATCGAAGCGTATCTTCTGGATGCCAGAAACATCAATATCCAGAATGTTCTGTCCAATATTATTCTGGCATTGGTCCAATATTAGTTCTGTTTCCAGCGTTTCAAGATCCAGCCGGTAAATGGCACTTTGGCTCTGACTGGCTAAGAATAGTTGCTGGCCATCGAAGTCCAGAGCCGCGTCGTTCAGGCCAGTAATAACACCAGCTTGGCCAGCGTTGCCATCAAACTCCAGCAAGCTGCGCTCACCGCTGGTAACATCAATCAGTAACAAGGCGTTTTCCAGAGCAAACTGAGCCATGTAAAGAGTGGCTGTATTGGCATCAAAATCGCCACCTGCCAGGGTGCCGATGTCAACACCACTACCAGTTTCACTATCGCTGATTACGCTCAAGCTGCCGTCTGTAAGAGACGCGGACCAAACTGCATCACTTAAGCCAACCAGCAAAGCATTATCGGCATCGTGGTAGTACAGCCCACTCGGGTAGGTGTTAAATGAGCGATTTATCTCACTCAGTTGTGTACGGTTACCTGTTGTCAAATCAATCGCAAACAGAGACTCTGCGGCATTTTGGCCATCGTCTAATACATAAAGGGTATCAGCAGTATCGGCAAAAGTTAGGTATTGCGGCGATAGCAAGCCACGGCCAGAGCCAATACCAGAGCTGATGAGGCCAGAGCGCTCTCCGGTTTCTGTATCGATTTGCAGCACCACTTCAAAACTGGAATCTGCAACCAGTAAGGTGTTTTCGTCCAGCATAGCCATGTCAGAAATCTGCGATGTAGGATACTCCAGGGTCGGAGTTTCTTCCGAGAGAACTGTTGTTTCCAGCCCGCTCAAGTTCACTCTGAGGATGTTTTTAAAGCCCGCGACATACAGCTCATTATGAGCAGCTCCAGCGGTTAGCTTAAATGGTGAATTATCCAGGCTGAGCAGCTCATGGCGATCGCCAGTCACGCGTTCCACTTCAATGAGCTTACCGTTTTGTGACAGGCCCAGCAAACTTTCGTTATGCCACACTATCTCGAACAACGGTAAAAAAGGTGTATCGTCTAAGCTGCTTTGAGATAGTAAGCTGATACTCTCATCCGCTAAGTCGACCCGGTACAGCATGTCGGTTGCATAATCGGCATCTTCCTCTGCCAGACGTAATAATACATAAACCAGCTGGTTGGTGGCATCCAGCCGAGTATGTACTGCGGTGACCTGAGTGCCCTCATCCAGTTGCGGTTCATAGGTCTGCAGGGTATTGAATGCTCCATTAGTCAGGTCCAGAGCAAACAGATATAAGGTCGTGCCAACATATCGGCTGTACAGCAGCCGGTTGCCCTCAGGGTCCAGGCTAAACTGGGTTGATTCACCAACTACAGCCAGTACCTGGTAACTAAAGTCAGTCAGATCAATGGCAACCACATCTCGATTGTCCATGATACCAATCAAGCGGTCATGCACTGCATCGAAGGCAATATAAAGTGGCGCTTGCAAAGTACTGGTTTGCACTGTTGCAGCTTCCGCGTCCTGATTTCCATCTGAGTCGGTGACCGATACTACCAGCTCTACATCGCTGTATGGCTCGATGTCTACATCCGCGGTCCACTCAAACTCTTCTTCCTCTTGTTCATCATCACTGCCTTGTGCATGAACGCTTTGTGTCGATACTCGCTGCGCTGCAACACTCTGGCTTTGAATGTTGGCAGCTACACCGTTTACACTCAACGCGCTGATGCCCTTACGGCTGGTTGCTGTGCCACGCACAGTGATGGTGCCAGCTGATGTTTTGGACTGAGACCATGGAAAAATCACGGCAGCCTGGGGGGGTGTATCAGTACCGGTTGGTGGCGGCTGATTCCGGGTAGTACTGACAAAATTAGCACTGACACCACCAATGGTTAGAGTGGTCGTCTGACTGGTTGAGTACTGCGAGGAAGCTTGATGTCGTACCTGAATTTGTGCAGCGTTATTCACCGTTGCAGCAGCAGAGGTAAAGTCGCCATTGTTGACCGAGTACTCACCATTTTGAATGCTAATGCTAGCCGCGGCATTGATACCAGAAACGGTAATGCTATTGGAGGTAACAATGGCTTCAGGATCAACATCCGACTGTGCGGCAAAACTGAATGAGTTGGGTTGGGTATTCACCACTGGTGGGGGAGTTGTGCCAGATTCTGAACCACCACCACAACCAGCAATCAGCCAGGCTGATAACACAATCAGGCACAGCCGACTACCACGTAGAAATTGTTTCATTACTTTTCCTTGTAAAATTAGGTACTATTTTTTTATGACTGAATTTATTATTAAGCGTACAATAAAGCAACAATTAAAATCTGTTTGTAGTCTAAAAACCTGATTTGTTAATTTTGGGTGCTTACAGTAAATAGCTGGTATCTTCAGCACACTTTTACTGCTTTTGCTATTTTACAACCTTCTGGTAATAGCCGCACCCATGATGCCAAAACGGGCCTGATTAACACCATTACCAACAGCGACCAACTGCAACAATGAATCTATACCCGTCGTCTTTCACCATGCACGGGTGTTGGCAGGCGAGTTTGATCGGAATACAGCAAAGCTGCCTTGTCACATTTTGATACGAAAAACTGCTCTTGGCTTGCTGAATCTATGCTAACTTTTTAGCTATCACAATATTCTGCCGTGGAGCTGGTTATGGCGATTGATAGTAGTGGAGTAAAGATTGAAGATCGGCCTTTTGACCAGGTACGGGAGGAGGCCATTGATCAACTGATCATGAATTACAGCCATGCCTATGCATGGCGCTGTTGATGCTACCCCAGCTGAATGGCCGCTTGCTCGCCGATAACCGTGCTCCAGCGTCGAACTTCCCAGTGCCCGACCAGACCATGGATGACGTAGGGATCGTGTTGAGCAAACTGCTCGGCCACTTCTGCCGATTCGCCCTGAAACAATAACACGGCCCCATCAACTGGTTCATCCAAAGCTCCAGCCAGCACCAACTCTCCTCGAGCATTGGCTGCTTTAGCGTGGGCCAGGTGTTGCCCCCGGAAAGCTTCTCGGCGTTTAACGTAGTCGTCGACCAGATCCCGATAAAATAGCAGGTAATGCATAGTCACCCCTTGATGGTATGTCCTGATGATGAACGCGATCCCTAGTCTGCCGCAATCCCAGAAGCGCAGCAAGCTGCGTTAACGCTTTCTAAAAGTGTCTTTCCTTAGTTTGCACTTGTACGCTGCTATAAATAACGTCTATAGTCTTGTTATTATTAATCTTATTTTTATCAAATAAGTTGAATCGGTCTGATGCAAACCTTCACTTCTTCTGCGGCCCTACGCCCTCTGCAGCAGCAGGATTTCCCCGTTATTTCAGCCTGGTTGCACGATCGTGAAAACATGCAAAAGGTCTGTGGTAATGTGTTTGATTACCCGCTGACCGAGGCTGTGTTTACCGACTATTTTGTCCTAGGCCCGCAAGAGACTGCTGAGCGACAATGTTTTGCCTATGAAGGCAATGGCCAGCTGCTGGGCATGTGCAGCTTTACCCGTATTGACTGGCCAAATTCATTCGGTCATATCGGTTTGGTTGCGGTGGACCCGGCTTTGCGGGGGCAAGGGATAGGGCAGCAGATGTTTGCTGCTTTATTGCATAAAGGTTTTGTCGAGCATGGCTTCCATCGTATTGATTTGTATGTGATGCAAGGCAATGAGGGCGCTAAACGCTTTTATCAGCAGCGGTTTGGTTTTCAGGATGAAGGCTTAATGCGCGAAGTATTGAAAACCGAACAGGGCTATACTGGCTGGTACACCCTGAGTTTGCTGGTGACAGAATGGAGTGGTTCTAAGTAACTACCCTGAATAAATACGAGGATGACAGATGAAAACCATGCTGAACACCGTACTGACTTTTTGGTTTGAGGAATTAACCCCAGAGCAGTGGTTTGCTGTGGATGCGGAGTTAGACCAGCAGATTGCAGATTGCTTTACCACTTTGCACCAGAAGGCGGCTCGATGCGAGTTGTATCCCTGGCGACAACAAGCCCGTGGCCGCCTGGCTGAAATCATTGTGCTGGATCAGTTTCCGCGCAATATCTACCGCAATACTCCTCAGGCGTTTGCCACCGATGCATTAGCTTTAGCGCTGGCCCAGGAGGCGATTGATCTGGGGTTTGATCAAGAGCTGACCACTGTAGAGCGTAGTTTCGTCTACATGCCATTTATGCACAGTGAGTCGGCTGAAATTCATGATGTCGCCATGCGGTTGTTTGATCAGCAAGGCCTGGAAAACAATCTTGAGTTTGAAATAAAACACAAAGCCATTATTGATCGCTTTGGCCGTTACCCTCATCGCAATGCCATCCTGGGCAGAGCGTCAACGGAAGAAGAGCTGGAGTTTTTGCAACAGCATGGCACGGGGTTTTAGCGGGCATGTGGTATAACACTTAGCTGGCCGACTCGGTATAAAGACACCAGGGTTTGTGTTCGGTTTTACTTTGGTACATGGCGCTATCGGCCTGCTTGAGTAGCTCAGCGGCCGACACTGGGTGCTGTGGAGTAAATATGGCGACTCCGATGCTGCATGATACTTCAATGGCTTGGGAGGAAAAGCTATGGTGCTGGCTATTCAAAGCACGGCAAAGCCGCTCTATCGCCTTAAGTAGCTCATCGTGGTTTTGAATCTGGTCGAGGATTAAAACAAACTCATCACCACCAAGCCGAGCGGTAAAATCCGATGAGCGGCTGGCTTGCTTTAGTTTCATTGCCGTTTCCACCAGCAACTGATCGCCAGCATCATGGCCGTGGGTATCATTTAGTTCCTTAAATTTATTCAGATCAAAGTACATCAAAGCAAGCTGATGATGGTTTTTTTTGGCTTGTTGCAACCGCTGCTCCAGTTCATGATTAAAATAACGACGATTGGCCAGTTTGGTTAAATTGTCATGATTGGCAATGTACGAGAGCTTCAGGTTGCGCCGGATCTGAGTGGTGATGATGTAGCCGATAACCAGCAGCCCCAGCAGGGCATAAGCAATTTTAGCGTGTCGGTGTAACCACCAGGGTGGGATCACATCCAGTGTGATGGTTTTGCTGGTCGGGCTCCAGAATCCATCAGCATTGGTTGAGCGCACTTGCAGTTCATATTGGCCATAGGCAAGCTGGCTCAGGCTTAGCTGGTTGCCTGACATATCTCGCCAGTTGCTCATAAATGGATGCAACCGATACTGATAATGGATCCGCTCTGGGTTTAGGTACTCCAGCGCGGCAAACTCAAAGGCGAAGTAACTCTGGCCTGGTTTAATGGTCAGATGCTCAGTAAAAGCGGGATGGCTCTCTGCCATCACCTGTATCGACGTCAGGTGAACCGTAGGAAATTCAGTGTTTGCGATCATCTGCTCTGGAGAGAACAAGACCAAACCTTGATTGCCACCAAATGCCAGCCGTTCCGACGGCAATCGGCTGACAGCATTAGCATGAAACTCCATATCCAGCCAATGCAGGTGCCGTGATAGCAAGGTAATCGTTAGGTCGTCGGGTTGAATGCGGCTGATGGTTCTCATGCCACTTAGCCAGATATCACCATTATCTGCTTGCGCCAGGGCGCGCAACTGGTTCTCAGCCAGTCCTTGCTCTGTGGTCAGATGGTGTTGTAAGTGCCACTGCTCGCCCAGCCAGTGCAGAATAAAGAGCCCATGATCTTGTGTGGCTACCCACAGCCGATCATGATCCAGCAGCAAGCTGGTGATATGGCGTTGTTGTAGTTCCTCAATATCGATCTCGGTAGCAAGCTCTGATGTCTGTTGATCGGGCAGATGCCACAGGCCTCTGGAACTAGCAAGCAAAAAGCCCTGTTTAAAGGGTTGGCTATCCGTAAGGTAACCACGCTCCAAGGGGGGCAGCTCTGTGAGCAGCTGATCGTTGCTGAGATCCATGACGGCAAAGCTGCCATCATAGAAGCCAATATGCAATTGCTGTTGAAACTGCCGCAGGCTATACACCTCTGGTTGACCAAGGATGGTTTCAATCTGAGCCGTTGCCGGGTCAAAGCGCAGTAAGCCATTGTTGGTGCCTAGCAGTACTTTATCTTGGTATGGGATTAAACTCCAAATCACGGTGCGGGGCAGGGCATTCGGCTCAAATGAAGCTGGAAAAGTCGTCAGCTGGTGAGTGGTCAAATCGAAATGATTCAAGCCACTTTCGGTGCCAAACCAGACATCCTGATCTGTTGCAGCCACAGACCAGACATGCTTGTTGGTGATATTTTGATACTCGCCCAGGTGGATAATGGCCCCACCTATTGGGTTCGCAACGGCCAGGCCATTGGTGGTTGCTACCCATAGCTGATCATCCTGATCGAAAAAAAGCTGGCTGGTGTTATCGTGCGGAATACTGTACTGAATTTGTGGATGATAGCGGTAGTGTTTAATTGCATGATCATCCAGCGATACAACGGCGATGCCGTCATAAAAGTAACCAAGCCATAGTTCATTGTCTCGTTGAACCAGTGACCAGATGCTGTTGGAAATCAATTGTTCACCGGCCAGCCATTGTTGTTCTATCTGCATGGTTTGGGTATTGAAAATTAACAGGCCATCTCGCTGCGTGGCCAGGTAGAGTCGTTCGCCAACCATGGCGGCATCAAAAATTCGTTCGTGCTTTACCGCAAACTCAGTCATGCCGGTTAAGTCCACTTTGCTGGCTGGCTGATCTGGTTGCTTGTAGTACAGCCCCTGTTTGGTGCCTATCCATAAGGTGTCGTTCTCGTCATGTAAAAACTTCACTTCAACATCTGGCAGCATAAGTTCTATATGATCGAGCGAAGCTGACAGTCGCACTAAGCCCTGATCCGTACCGACCCAAAGCTGCTGATGTTGGTCTTGGTGCAAGGTTAAAATGGTGGCATCCGGTTGGGTGAGCGGCAGGCTCTCAAACTGAGCGGTCGGTTCATTGAATAAAAATAGGCCCTTTTCGGTGCCTATCCAAAAGCGCTGTTGCTGATCTTCCAGTAATGCCAGAATATCGTTGCTGCCAAGGCCACTTTGAGCCGTAAGTTGATAGCTGACAAAACGCAAGCCATCAAAGCGGGCCAGCCCGCCCTTGGTCC
>JAIUMG010000153.1 GCA_022565655.1 Alkalimonas sp. | reverse complement strand
TTCCGAGAATACCAGCAGCATAAAAAGATCGTCCTGCTCGCGTTGCGCCCGGGCAATGGCCGAGCGATACGGCGCGTTGTAGGCCTCTTCGGCATAAAAACTGGCCTGGCGAAACCAGGCTTTAATGGCATCCAGTTTCATGGCTCGGGTACCACCGCTTTGTTGGCTTTGATTTGTTTGGTTAACGCCGAGCTGGCCTCCAAAATCACCAGGATAGCCGCCGCCAGGATCACCAGGTCTAGCGTAAACAGGAACCAGTCGCCTTTGTCGTAAAAGCTTTTTAGCTGGATCAACAGCCCCAGGGTGGTCATGCAGAGTAAAAACAACAGCGGTGCCAGGGTGTACCACATCGGTCGCCCCAGCTTCACCAGCATCACCGTAATCACCAGCAGAGTTAAACCAGCCAGCAACTGGTTGGTGGTGCCAAAAAGTGGCCAAATCAGCATACCCCCAGCGCCATCACCGCCGGCACCAAAAGCCAGCAACAAACAACAGCCCACCGCCAGCAAGGTAGCAGGCAGTGTTTTTTGCATCCAGCCAATGCGATAAATACTGCCCCACTCCTGAAAAATATAGCGCTGTAAACGTAAACCGGTATCCATGGTAGTACCGGCAAAGAGCACCACCATCACGGTAAGCAGGGTCTGCGCCATCACGGTATCCAGCCCCAGCCCCTGCTCCAGAATATTGGCCCCACCCCGGGTAAAGGCGGCCACACCGCCTTCGCCAAAGTTATGATAAATCGCTTGCCAATCTGACAGGGTAGCAAAGCCGGCACTTACCGCAATAATGGCAGCCAGCGCCAGCGCCCCTTCTCCGACAGCACCAAAGTAGCCGACAAAGCGCAGGTCCGGCTCTTTATCCAGCTGCTTGGAGGTAGTACCGCTGGCCACCAGACCATGAAAGCCAGAAATCGCCCCGCAGGCAATGGTGACAAACAGTAAAGGAATAAGCGAAGGGGTACCTTCCGGTACGTCCGTATTAAAAGCTGGCGCCACTACATCCGGGCTGGCAATCAGCACAGCACCATACAATAAGCCCAACCCGATAAAGAGCTGAATGCCATTGATGTAATCACGCGGCTGCAACAAGGCCCAGACCGGCAATAAAGAGGCGATGGCGGCATAGACAAACAACAGCACTATCCAGCTTTGCCGATCCGACAAGCCCAGTATGGTTTCTGATGGTAAGGAAAATGGCAGCATAGGCCCAAGGTAAATCATGCCGTAGAGTGCAGTCACCCCCAGTATGGTCACCATCAGCAGGCCTATCACTTTGCGGTAAATCAGCTGGCCAATAATCAGCGCCACAACGATAGCGCCCCACACCGGTAAGGTGGCGCTGGGGAAATTAATCAACTGGTTGGCAATCACCACGGCAAAGACTGCATTGACCATCAGCAGCACCAGGAAAATCACAATCATAAAAATACTACGGGCACGATTGCCAACAATATCGCCGGTTAAAGCGCCGATGGAGCGGGCTTTGTTGCGACTACTGGCCCAGATAGCGCCGGCATCATGCACCCCGGCAAAGAAAATTGTGCCAAACACCACCCAAAGAAAAGCCGGCACCCAGCCCCAGATCACGGCAATGGCCGGGCCCAGGATCGGCGCGGCACCGGCCACAGAGGTAAAGTGATGGCCCCACAGAATGTATTTGTTGGTCGGCACATAATCCACCCCGTCCTGCAGCTCGTGCGCCGGGGTGCGAAAGTTAGGGTCGACCTGAAAGATCTTTTCGCAAATAAACTTCGAGTAAACAAAATAGCCTAGCGCCATAGCACCAAGCCCCATCAACATTAAAAAGACCGCGTTCATGCAACCACCTCTTGTTTCGGGGCGTTAAGTTCAAGCAAGCATGATACAGCAGCTACTAGATGGCAAGTATTCGACCAAAGGTGAATATATCAAGGGCTCATCAACCTGCTGCTACTCATCAGTAGGCAGCAGGGTAAATATAGCTTCCACCGGCAGGTCGAAATACTTGGCGAGCTTTAACGCTATAACCACTGAGGGCGTAAAACGACCGGTTTCTACCGTACTGATGGTTTTACGGGACACCCCGATAGCATCAGCCAGTTCTTGCTGCGACAACTTACGTTTGCTGCGCAGCTTAGCGATATGATTATCCAGCTCCTCATTCATTGTCAGCCCTCAAACCAATGAACACCGGCAACGCATAAGACCACATGCCAATGCTGGTTAAAACAACCGCATAATCTTTTAACTCAATACCACTTAACCAACTTGAAAAATAACCTCTTCCACCAAGAATCCAGGTCGCAAGCAAGATAACAACCAAGGTGTTAAAGCTGTACTTGTAGCCTCTATGGTTTAAAAATGCACTGAACTCATCTTTAAAATCACCATACCAGAATGCTTTTTTGGTGCTACCACGACTGTATCGGATGACTTTGAACAGTTTGATCAGCATCACCAATATCGTTACAGCGTAAAGCGCTACTACCGTGCTAGTGATCCAGCCAGCAACCGGAAATGATTTTAGCAAGGCATAAAAAAGGTCACCTGATATAACCATCCCAACAATTAAACATAAAACCGCATTATGCTTTAAATACAATAACTCACTTTCTGCAGCTGTTATTTCTTTTACCGTCATCGTTAAACTCCTTGAGTGTATTTTAATGATACCCCAGCGTCCCAAATGAAACCCTAGATTATCATATGATACCCTAGAGTATCATAATATCAAGTGAATAAGATGATGATGTACACCCTATTTGTAACAAAGTATGTTACAGGTTAACGTACAGACAAGCCTACTTTCAGTGTTTTAGAAGAGTCAGTAGTCGCGAGGAAGCAACTTGATGCCATGCTCCGAGCCGAAAACTGCCTGAACACTTCGGAAGGTTTCGGGAAACTCTCTCACGGTTCGTGCTTACATGGTTCAGTCGACCAAGAAGCGCTAGTATCTCTTGCTTGCAAGAATGAATTGCTTAATTGCATTAGCTCTTTGATAAGAACAGTTTCCTTTTACCGGAAGCTTGGCTACATTTATTAACTAAAGGTATGCAGCATTACTCTAGCAGTTGGCTCTGAGTTATTTAATCAGCTTGCTTTTCAAGCCAGATACAGCCTCCTTTATAAGTGAGACTCAAATGAATTTTTTCAAGCTATTGATTTTATTACTGATGCCACTGGCATCAGCAGCTGACACAGAACCACGGAAAGCTTTCTTTTCCGGCCATCCTGACTGGCCACCTTATCAATGGGAGTACAATGGCGAAATTTTAGGTATTGGAACAGACATTGTCCGGCTAGTGTTTAATGAATTAGGCATTGATGTAGAGTTTGTGCCGATGGGAAATTGGGCCCGAGTCCAAGAAACCGTAAAAACTGGTGAACTAGACGGCATTGTTGGCCTGTACCAAACGAGTGAGCGCCGGGAGTACCTGACATTCACCTCTCTGCCCTATATGCATGACCATAATGTTATTTGGGTCTGGGAAGGTAATGAGTTCCAGTTTAATCAATGGGAAGATTTGATTGGCAAAATAGGCTTGGCCGCAATCGGAGAAAGTTATGGACAGGAGTTTGATCGCTTTATCGATGAAAATTTAAACGTCATTCGCGTATCTCATCTGCAACAAGTGTATTTGATGTTGGAGCGAGGACGAGCTGATTACTTTCCGTTCAGCCTTAATTCGGGCACTATTCAGCTAAAGAGACTCGGGCTGGCTGACAAGATGGTTTACCTGCCTCAACCCTTTAGTCAAGAAGACGTTTATCTGGCCTTATCCCAAAAGTCTGGTTTTGTCGAATACTTGCCGCAAATCGAAGCTATCATTCATCGGTTAAAAGCTTCTGGAAAGGTGGAGGAGCTTGTCGACAAAAACATTCAACTTTACCTCTCTCAGATAGAAGATGAGTAATCAGCTAATGCAGTAGCGCTTGAGCATCAAGCCTTATTTTCTTACAATAGCCCGCTCCTGATTCACTATAGAGCCAAATCATGTCCGATACCCCAGCACGCCCAGAGTTACCCGATTGCCTTTCCGTTAATCCCCGCAGCCCACATTACGTGGCCGAAATATTTGAGCACGATATAGGCATCCGGCTTAATGGCAAAGAACGTTTTGATGTGGAAGAGTACTGCATCAGCGAAGGTTGGGTGAAAGTTGCTGCTGGCAAAGCCGTCGACCGCCGCGGCCAACCGCTGCTGATGAAAGTGAAAGGTAAGGTTGAAGCTTTTTATCGTTAAAATACTTGGCTTAGCAGACTAAACCGTGATCACTAGCGCCTTTCGCAAAACCTCTGATACCTGTCCCCTTTTATTCTGGTGCAAGTGGATGACATCGACCATATGAGACCCGGATGCAACGGCTGTGGCTGCCTGAGTATGAATACCTGCCCGCTACATAACCCGGATGATACACTGGAAGCCTCTGGTAGTGGCCCGGTTATACTGGAGCAGGCAGAGCAAGAGGCGCTGACAGCTCTACCGGCTGACACACTTAAAATAAAGCCGTAGTACCTTCATCAACTATTATCGAGTGTTTTCAGGAATGTCCTTTACGGCTTTCGAATAGCCACACCCGCTATTTCCGTAACAGTACGGGCATTGGCTCGATCGATAATTTTAATCAACACGGACTGAATGGTTTCATCTTGTCGCACATCACCCGTGCTGACAAAGCGTTGTTCCTGCGCTTCTGCGCCAGACTCGGCGACAAAACTCACCACCACTTCAGTGGCACAATCTGCTGTGGCACCTAAATAGGCTAAGGTAATTTGTGGGTAGCCATCGAACCCTTTGTTGATCTGTTTTGCGATGCGTTTTTTTGCTTTATCCAGCTTCATGCTGCAGCCTTGCTTTGATCAGTGATGGCAAACTATACCACCAAAGCGGACAGGTTATGCCAATTAACGCCTGGCATGTAGTGTTTACTGATGACTATGCAGTATCGCGTCGACCACCGCATTGGCCGAACGCACAGCCGACTCCAACAGAGGCACCCCTTCATAAGCCCAGGAACCACAATAGAATACTTTGCGCCCCGGCTGCTTGTGCCACTGTTCCAGTGCTTGGTGAACCTTTGCAGTGCCTGAGTGAACCACAGCCCGCTGCAAAGGCACCCGAGCAAGCACGGTGTCTGCTGCCGGTTCAAACAAAGGGTTCCAGGTTTGAAATACTGGCGCGATGCCCCTGAGCGTGGGCTCAACCTGATTCACCCAGACAGTAAACATAGACTTTTTCAACGCTTGGTCCATCTGAAAGTTCAGCGGCGTCCAATCTCGTTTATTCAACGGCATAAAACGTGGATCCTGATGCACCCACAGCTCGCCTGAGTCAAAAGCAATGCGTTGCAACATCTCTCGCTCGTTGCCAAAATGTTGTTCATCCAGAAAGCTCAATTGGTTGGCTTGAGTCGCTACTATTGCCCGATCGAACACGCCACCTTCACCGCGTTCGTTATACACCTGCACCCCCTGCTCATTTTCTTCAACTTGTACCACCGGGCTACCGCTATACAAAGGCAGATCTTTGGTCAGCCCTTTGACCAGCGCCGGAGTACCACCTTTCAGGCGACAGAGCCCACCATGATGAAGGATGCCATGCAGCAGTGAGAGCAATTGTGCCGCCGGCCACTGCAGCAGATGCTTTTCCTGGCAGGTGCAGATGGTGGTGAGAATGGGCAATACCAGGCCACGCCAAAATAATGGATCAAAGCTGTGTTGTTGCAGCCACTCATCCAGTGTGACATTGCTACGATCATGTTCGAGCTTGCGGGTCAGCCGACGCAGTTGCCAGAGACCAAGGCCAATGCAAAATGCGTGGCGGTTCAGATAGCGCCAGGAACCAACAAAGGCCCCCCCCAGCAACGGCATTTCACCGCTGCGAAACCAGGTATGCTGATTGCTCCAGCTGAAGGAAGTATGAATACGCACATCGAAGGTGGCCACGCCAACCTCTTTGGCAAGCTGCAGCACGTTGGGCCAGCTGCCGGGGCTCATCACACGCAACGGCACATCCACCAAACCATCATCAACCGTTAACGAGTGCGTATCCATACCATGGCTACCCTGCGCTTCAAACACAGTGACAGCATGGCCGGCATAACGCGCCCGGTGCGCTGCCGCCAGCCCGGCCATGCCGCTGCCAATTACTGCGACGGTATAACGGCTCCCTTGTTCAGCCATCGTGGTTGCTCCTAAACGTATTTAACCTATGCCCTGCCTCAAAGTAGCACAAGTAGATACGTTAATGTGAGATCACAGACCAGTGGCCATTAACCGTGTTTAGCTCTTATGCAGCAAACAAGCTTTGGTGCAATTGCTTCACCACTGGGGTGGCATCGTCGTCTTGCACTAAGAAACACAGATTATGTTTCGAGGCACCATGGCAAATCATCCGCATATTGATGCCTTCCAGTGCCTGAAATAACTCACCGGTCACACCACGACTACTGTGTAAGTGATTACCAATTACGGCGACCAGACTTAAGCCATGCTCAACTTTAACTTCACAAAACTGCTGCAATTCGCCAATCGCCGCCACGGTTAAGTGCTCAAATGCACTGCCAGGGGCTTCATCCAGTGTTAGCGCAACGCTAATTTCTGAAGTTGTCACCAGATCGACCGAAATATGGTGACGGCTTAAGATGTCAAACACCCGGGTTAAGAAACCGGCAGCATGCAGCATCGCCGGGCTTTTAACCGTAATCAGTGTTTGCGATTTACGCAATGCAATGGCGCGATAAGC
Organism: Alkalimonas sp.; assembly: GCA_022565655.1. Classification (GTDB taxonomy): domain Bacteria; phylum Pseudomonadota; class Gammaproteobacteria; order Enterobacterales; family Alteromonadaceae; genus Alkalimonas. The sequence continues at coordinate 1,285 of JAIUMG010000153.1, read as the reverse complement.
CGGGCGATCTTCAACCTCCCGGGCGATCCAGGTACCACCAGCGTCTGGCTCACGGCTGGAACCAACAAAGACCCGGATATTACGGCGAACCGCTGGTAACAAGGTTGCCGGGTGCAATACTTTGGCACCAAAAGTAGCCATTTCTGCCGCCTCATCGAAGCTGATTTCACGGATGCAGCGCGCTTGTTCGGTTAAACGGGGATCGGTAGTAAAAATACCCACCACATCGGTCCAGATCTGCACGGTGTCGGCATCCAGAGCTTCTGTTAACAGAGCGGCGCTATAATCAGAGCCACCGCGCCCCAAAGTTGTGGTTCGGTTGTGTTCATCCGCACCGATAAAGCCCTGCATCACCACCCGTTGGCTGGCAAGTACAGGCACCAATTGCTCGGCACAGAGCTGGCGCATGGCATCGATTTGCGGCTCACCTTTGCCAAAATGGCTGTCGGTACGAACCACCCGGCGACTATCAAAGCAAGCGACAGCGGCGTCCCGCTCAGCCAGCACCTGAGTAAACAACACCGAGCTTAAGCGCTCACCAAAGGATAAAATTTCATCTTTATGCTGCACACTAAACACAGTGCCGCCATGCTCCAGCAGCTCACGCAGCTCAGACAATAATGCATCTATGGCTGCAGCCACCGCTTGCGGGTATTGCAATGCGTTCAACACCGCCATGGTAATACGTTCAATTTCCGTAAAAGCCGTAAAGCGTGCTGTGAGTTCGGTATGTTGGGTTATCGCGACCAGTTGGTTGGTTACACCGGCACTGGCACTAACCACCACCACACGGATACGGTCATCGGCCAGCACAATGTCGGCACAACGGGACATGGCATGAAAATCAGCAACGCTGGTTCCGCCAAATTTAGCAACTATGAGTTCAGACAAGGGATCTCTCCTTATGCAGCAACAATAAGCAGAGCACGGCATTTGCAAACAACAAACATCAGACAGGCTGCAACAAAGCTGGCGAGTAGTGAAGTCGTCAACAAAGGCCAGAAGCTCTCCACCAGGTTCAGGTGACAGTCCCAGGGATTCAGCCCTGGCAACCGAAGCCATGACGTTCTATACCGTTGGCTCCTCGGCGATGCTCCCCTCCTCTGTGCTACGATGCATAGACATCTGACACAGGCTACCTGAACAACGCGCCTCTTCTGGTCTATCGTATTCGATGGACGGCGCTACTTTACCCAGTTCAATCATGAAAATCAACAGCTATCTGGCCATCTAACTGCACGGTATTCATCGAGCATTCAAGTGTAAGACTATACACTGACACAGG
>JAIUMG010000152.1 GCA_022565655.1 Alkalimonas sp. | reverse complement strand
CTAAATATTTATGAACCTGTACACTCAATCGCCAGTTGTGTTTCTTGCACTGCTCTATGGCCAAACGAGTTGCCTTGGCTTTCTGACTAATGGGTTGCAGGTAGACCAGCTTAGCGGAAGCCGGAACCCGTTGCAATAATAGCAACAGCTCGTCAACATCACGCTCCCGCCCGACCGGGTGCTTGATCTCATCGGCCCGCTCTAACGCCGCAGTTAAGACTTCATAACCACCTTTCATATTCACTTTGGGTGATACCGTCACCCAGGTTTCGCTCGGTGCCTGAATGGCAAAGGTACCGCTGGTTTCAATTTGCGTGCTATAGCCTTGTTGATGCAGCAACTGACAAAGTGGGTTTAAATCGTACAGGCAGGGCTCACCGCCGGTGATCACCACATGCCGGGCCTGAAAGCCCTGCTGCTTGAACTCTTGCAGCATTTCTTCGGCACTAACCGCGCTCCAACCTTCTGAGTCGCTGGTTTTTTGTAAAGTATCAGCCAAAGGAATTTGTTGTTCAGGATCCACCGTCCAGGTGTGCTTGGTATCGCACCAGCTGCAGCCCACCGGGCAGCCTTGCAGTCGGATAAAAATAGCCGGACAGCCGGTATAGCTGCCCTCACCCTGAATGGTTTCAAATAGTTCATTCACTTTATACACAAAAACGCCTTACGCTTTAGCCCGGACAAGAAATACAGTACAATATCCGGCTTTTCAAACCCCCATTATAACGGGAGCACCGACATCATGCCGCAAAAAGTTGTCGTTATTTAATCAGGTGGGAGGATAGGTACCATCAGGCACAATACTATTGCTGAAGGCCACTGTGTAACTTTTTCAGAGACCTGCGCCATGTCAAAGTCAGAGACCAGCGCCCTGTCAAAAAGAGAATTAAGCTGCAATACCGCTGAGTGTTAGTTCACTGATATCAGTACGGTTGCTCGCATGCTCAACGGTGATAGCAACGATATCTCCATTAACATCAATATCCAGAGTGGTATTTTCATCCAGATCTTTTGTCTCTACGATGTCTACTGCTTTAAATTCAATATAAAGCGTGTCAGTGTCATCAAAATAGCTCATTTTCATGGCTTAAACCCTCTATCAAAAAATGCATTATGTACTGTTTCAGCATCATCCAACAACACAACCCGTAAGTATCTATTCTCATGCTCTATGATTCGAGCCCAACGCCGAATGCGCCCATCTGCTTGAATCGTTTCAAACTCAGGCGTCAGAATAACTCGCTCAATCCAGTTTAATTTGATTATAGCTCTGTCTGGTCGTTCTCGAGTAGATAAAAAATAGTTCGTGAATTTCATAGCCTACCTTAAGCAGTTTAGTACTACACGATAAACGCCTTACGCTTTAGCCTGAACCAGAAATACAGTACAATGTGCGGCTTTTCAAAGCTCATTATAACGGGAGCACCGACATCATGCCGCAAAAAGTTGTCGTAATTTACTCAGGTGGGATGGATTCCTATACCGTCTTGCACAAAGCCATTGCCGCTGGGCACGATGTCTATGCGCTGTCATTTAACTATGGCCAGCGCCATGTCAAAGAGCTTGAGTGCGCGGCCAACGTCTGCAATGAGCTGAAAATACCGCATAAAGTGGTGGATATTTCTGCCATCAATCAGTTACTGGCTGGCTCATCCCTGATCGACAACATTGATGTGCCTGAAGGTCACTACGAAGCAGAAAGCATGAAATCGACCATAGTGCCGAACCGTAATATGATTTTAATCTCACTGGCGGTCGGTTACGCCGACTCCATCAAAGCCCGTGCCGTCTATTATGGCGCTCACTCCGGTGATCACTTTATCTATCCAGATTGCCGGCCTGAGTTTGTCGAGAAGATGAATGCCGTCTGTCAGATCGCCAATTACGATCCGATCGACATCATCAGCCCGTATTTGTACGAATCGAAAATTGAAATCCTGCGCGATGGCCTGGCGATGGGGCTCGATTACGGCAAAACCTGGACCTGCTACAACGGCCGCGAACAAGCCTGCGGCAAATGCGGCGCTTGTCAGGAGCGACTAGAAGCCTTTGCGCTGAATAAGGCGGTGGATCCTCTTGAGTACGAAAAATAAGCTAAATACCCAGACACAAAGACGGCGTCAGCTCACTTAACTTGAAGAGATTTTGAATGGATCCGGTCCTACTGGTCAGCTTGTTCAATGCAGGTATACTCTCTGTAGCAATCGTCGGCTGTATGCTGTTTTACAGGACTCCAGCGTATCACGGAGTCTGCTTATTGTTGACGCTGGTGATCATTGCTTCAATCGCTAATATTCTGGAAGACCAGCATATTTCACGTGATTGGCACTTAATTTCACCTATCTTTGTGCTGGGTTATGGTCCTGCATTGTATCTTGCAGTCAAGCGGTTAATTGTCGAGCCTATTGGTTATCGCGCGTTGTGGCATTTTGTGCCTATGTTACTGCTCTTACCTTTTACTGCGCATGCACAATCTATTATTGCTGTCGGCACCGTCTGGCGAATTGTTTATGCCTTGCTGACATTACAACTAATTATCGGCTTTAATCGGCAGCTCACACAGCAACGTTCTGATGCCGCCGAGGTTTCACTGGCCTGGCTGGGCTGGTTAATTGGTTTATCAACCTTATTTAGTGCGTTAGATTTACTAAGGCTCAATGTTCAACCTGAATTAGGCGCACAACTGAACATGATGGCGTATGCAGCAAACGCTTTTATTTTTTTGCTGGTCCTGCTTTTACTGCTTGCGATCCTAAGCCATAAACAAACTGGCTTGCAAACGATTACCGGCGCCATATTCGACGGATCAGCAGCTATGCCCGACCAGGCAATCAGCAGGAGTGAAGAAACTGCCGCTGATTACCAAAGCTTATTTGCCAGCCTCGATCACAATATCCGTCAGCACAGTTGGTACTGCCAGCCCCGCTTAAGCCTCAGTCAATTGTCAGAATTATCCGGTATGGCAACACGTGATATTTCCCGAAGCATTAACCTGGTCGCCGAAGTATCATTCAACGACTACATTAATCAACATCGTATAGAGCATATCAAACGATCTCTACATACAGATAAAAGCACCAACCTAACCAAGCTTGCCTTTTCCGCTGGATTCAGTTCAAAAGCGACGTTCAATCAGTCTTTTAAAAAAGCAACTAACATGACACCAAGTGAATTCCGTAGCAGCCTTCCAGCCTGATTGCCACGTTCATAATCATGATCTCAGCCGTTTAATATCAGGCAATTAGACGAAAATTACCAAATTCCGTGGAATGCTGTTTCGACTTTGTTGCATTCAAACCATAGGAATTCTTCATGAAAACTAACCGCCTTAGCCGCCTTAAAACGTTCAGTACTATCACCCTGTTGCTCCTTATCAGCACGGGCATTTGGTTGTGGTATAGCATTCTGGCCATTCCATCCGCGCTTAAACCAAATGATACAGTGCCATCAGGGGTACTTTTCGACAATGTACGCCTGATTTCCATGGTACCAGAAGCAGCAGAAGCAGAAGAAGCTCGGGCTGTGCTGGTTATCGGCGATCGTATCGTCGCTGTAGCAAAGGCTGGTGATCTCACAGCACCCGAAGGTGTACTCATCGTTGATGGCCGTGGCCATACCTTGATGCCAGGGCTTATTGATGCGCATATTCACCTCAACGATGAAGCCGAACTAGCAGCATATCTCGCCCATGGCGTAACCGCCGTGCGCAATATGTCCGGCTACCCGTTTCATCTTCGGCTTATACAGCAGATTGCATCTGGTGAGCTACTTGGGCCGGACCTCATCACCACCGGACCAATCCTCAATAGCCGGGGCCCAAACGAAACAGTTCTACAGCAAACGGTAACCACCAACGACGAAGCCCGCGCTGCAGTTCGACAACAATACAGAGCTGGATACCGCGCACTGAAGATTTACTCCAATCTCACTCTTGAGGCTTACCAAGGCATTCTTGCTGAAGCAGCCGTGCTTGGCATGAGTATCACCGGCCACTCACCAGAAGGAGTTCGAGCCTCAGGCATTCCCAGAGACAAGCCGTTCGATATCGACTGGCAAGATTCACTAGGTCGTGGTTTTACCACACTTGAGCACATTGAGACCATTGTTTGGCACAGCCTGAGGGATAATCTTGATGAGCATAAAATGCAGCAGGTGGCTGCTCAACTGGCCGCATCCGGAGAAGTAGTGACTCCAACGCTGATTGCCCATAAACGACTGGTACGGATAGCCACGTCGAAGGGAGCCTATTTAGAACGCTCGGGCTCTGATGCTATTAACCCGCTGGTACGTTTTTATGCCCGTGATGCCGAGCAGTTCTGGAGTCAGATGGATCCAAGCAGCTACGAACAACCACACGCTGAATTCTTTCTTACTGCCACAAGGCTGTTGCATGAAGCCGGTGTACCGCTGATTGCCGGGACTGACAGCGGCAGCTTTGGCCTTATTCCCGGAGGTTCGCTTGCCAGCGAGTTAGAGCTGCTGGTCACTGCCGGCTTGACGCCATATGAAGCACTAGCCTCAGCTACCCGCGTAAGCGCCAACGCCCTCGGTTTCGAAAAAATGGGCATGATAACGCCAGGCTTTCGTGCCAATCTGGTATTGATACCAGTCGATCCATTGCAACAGATCGATGCAGTAGCCCACCCTGCAGGAGTGATGATCGGTGGGCACTGGCTCGATAGTATGGAACTTGAACGGATGAGACATGCCGCAAAAGACAACACTTTCAATCGTACGTTTAACCGAACGCTATGGCGTTTTATTGAGATGAAAGCAGTGAGACACTAAGCACTTACTGCTTAAGGTACTGGAAATACAGAAAAGTAGGGACCTGCTACAACGGCCGAGAACAAGCCTGCGGCAAATGCGGCGCCTGCCAGGAGCGACTGGAAGCCTTTGCGCTGAATAAATCGGTAGATCCTCTGCCCTATGAATAAAGCGGCCCCGAATTCAGGGCCGAGAATACGCTAAGGCAACCAGACCATTTCCACCAAATGGCCTTGCTCCACAAAGTTGATTAAAAGCTGCTGCAAACTATCTGCGCTAGCGGTTTGCTCCAAAGGAGCGATCCGCTCCCAGGGCAGCTCTTCCATCACTGCGCTGTAGCCGATGCGATTAGCCAACCAGTTCGGACGTTGCCGTGCCTGCATCCGCTCATCGGCCAGGCTTTGATGCCAAATTTCAACCTGTCGCTCGCTCGGTGCCTGCTTGCTCGCTTCAGCCAGCAGTTGCTGCACCGCTGCAATGGCGGTATCGACTTTGTCGGGATCGGTTTGCAATGAAATGTGCAGCACCACTTGCTGATGCACCGGGCTAAAGCCTCCCAGCTGTGCGCGTATGCTGTAGGTCAGGCCTGAATCGGTACGAATACGATCAAACAACTGCTCATCCAGCCAACGGCTTAGCAGGGCTGCCGAAGCCTGCGGTAACGACGAAGGCAGCTGTGATTTATCCAGATAATAACGCAAGGAGATATGAGCATGTTGCTCACCACTGCCACGGATCCGCTGTTGACTGGCTTGTTGGGGCTGTGGCGAGAAACGGCCCTCGCCTTGCGGGCTAGTCTTTGGCAGGCTGGCGAAGTAGCGTTCGACCAGTGCATAGGCTTGCTCGGCCGTCAGATCCCCGACCAGAGCCAGCTGATACCCTTGATTGCCCTGAACCCACTGCTGATAAAATGCTTGCAGTTGCTCCACCGTGGTCGCTTCAATCTCGGCCGCCGTCAGATCGCGGTAGCGAATGTCGTTTTGCCACAGGGATTTACTTTGCGCTTGATGCCACGGCAGATGCGGGTGATCTTTGAGTTGTTGCCATAACTGCAGCTCACGCCCCTGACTAAAGCGCCACAGCTCTTCATCAATCCTGTGGTGCATTAAGCGATGATGCAGATCCATCAAGCCTTGTTCGATGTTGCTGACCGGCGCAGCCAGAAAAAAGCTCCGAGCATCAAAGTCGATATAAAAGTTGTGCTCGATATCCAGACTTTGTCGCCACTGGCGAAGTTCGGCACTGCTTAGGCCAGCCTGCCCACCATCACGGATCAAATCACTGGCCAGGCGCGCAGCCACCACCTGCTCATCGGGCAGTTGGTTGGTGCCATGTCTGGCTGTTAGTCGTGCAAAAACCCGGTTGGGAACGGCATCGCTGTAACGATAGTAAGCTGTCATCCCATTGGCCAGCTGCCATTCAATGATGCCATCGGGTTGCTGCTGCTCCGATAAAATCCCAGCAGAAGACGCTAAAGGCTGCCATTGCGGCTCTGTTCGTTGATGCAGGGGCGCAAAAGGCAGCTGCTGCGCCTGCTGCTGGGCGCTGCCCAGCTGTTCGGCACTGGGTGCCTCGGTGCCATGTGGGTAAAGGGCTACCGTCACTTCCCTTCCTGAAGTCACCTGCGCCAGTATGTGAATCGCTTCTTCCGGGGTAATGGTCTCCAGCAGTGCCAAACGGCGTTGCTGGTGGCTGCGTTGATTGAGTATCGGATCCTGATAAAGCCAAAAATCCCTTGCCATTCCAGCCAAACGAGACGGGCTGTCCTGAAAATCCTGTAGCCAGCTCTGCCAATTACTCAGCTCTGCTTCCCACTCGCTTTCAGTGATCCCCAGTGCCAGCAAGCGTTGCAACTCATGCTCCAGCAGTTCGTAAGCCAGAGCGTAATTTGGCTCGGTCATGATCACGGCCATATTCAGTGCCCGTACATTGGCACTTTGGCGGCTTCGCTGAGCATTAAAAGCCAGCACAACCCCATCACTGCCCAGCTGACGGCTTTCCAACCGCTTACGCAGCACCCCTAAGGCAAACTCGAGCGCCAAGCCCTGACGCTCGGTGGCCGGTGTGAAAGGCGTGATCGGGTAAAACCAAAAGCGACTGAGCACCGCTATGGGCGTGTAGGCATCGCTTAAGGCGATGACATCGGAAATGGCCTGCGGCTGAATATCGAACTGCTCCGGCAGCAAACGCTCTGATGCCAGCTCCGGCCTGGTGAATTTTTGCTTAATAAAAGCCAACGTCTGTTCAGCATCCACATCGCCACTGACCACAATCGCCATGTTTTCCGGGTGGTACCATTGCTGGTAAAAGGTCATTAATTTTTCAGGCGTTGTAGCTTCAATGCTGGCCCGGTCGCCCAGAATCGACAGCCGCTCCAAGTGACGGGAGCCACGAAAGAGTGCTTCCTGCAAGCGTGGCTCTATGCGGTCTTGCTCCTGCTGATAAAGCCGCCATTCCTCAACAATCACCGCAATTTCTTCCTGCACGGCTGCCGGTGCAAATTCTATGTGGTAAGCCCACTGCGCCAGTATCGTCAACGCTGATTCCAATTGACCCCGGTTCAAGTCCTGTAAATCCAACCAATAGGCAGTATGATCAAAGGTGGTGTAGGCATTGCTGTGGCGGCCAAGCTGGATCCCCAGTTCCCGCATGTGCTCTTGCATCCGCTGCTCGGGAAACTTCTCGGTGCCCCGAAAGGCCATGTGTTCAACAAAATGGGCCAGCCCCAATTGGTCATCATCTTCTTGCAAAGCCCCGGCCCCCACCAACAACATCACCCGGGCTTGATTGCTGTACTGGCTGTTGCGCTCAGGCAAAATGATAATTTCCGGCCGCTGTTGCGTTGCTGGCAGCCGCACAACGGTAGTGGCATCGTAAAGTGGGTAGACAGCATCCTCAGTAGTGATGGCACAGGCCGCCAGCAACCAAGCTGCCAGCAACAGCCCAAAGCCAAGCCTTGCCGTTAACAGCCACCGCAGCGGGTAGAAACCATTAACGCCTTGTTTTGTTTGCATCTTGTGTATGTCCTTATAAAAAAGTGGATAAATTTTACAGGCTAACTGGCTGTTTTACCAAACTGAGATTTATACGCCTCAGTCACATCCTGCAACTGGCCGCCGGCCAGCTGGTAAATCTGCTCTGCACTAAGAATGGTCTCCGGACGGTGGGCAATCACAATTCGGGTCATGCTCAGCTGCTGGATGGCCTGATTGACATAATGCTCCAGCGCGACATCCAGGTGGCTGGTGG
>JAIUMG010000151.1 GCA_022565655.1 Alkalimonas sp. | reverse complement strand
TAGTATTGAGCAAACCGGTGATGTTAATGAGGTAGTTGCTACCAGTGATGGTGTTTTGTCAGGTCAGCAGTTCTCTGCTCAGCAGCAAGGTGAGATTAACCTGATTGACGTGTTATTAGCTGGAAGTGACAACCTAATGAGCATCAGTCAGTTCGGATCTGGTAACTGGGTTGGTGCGGTGGACGGTGAGGTCGCCTTTGTTCAAGGCGGTGATGCGGGCACCGTAACGATATCGCAGTCTGGAAATGACAATGTGGTGTTAGGGTCACAAATGGGCGCTGGTAACGTGATGACAGTCAGCCAAATCGGTGACTTTAATACAGCGACCGTGATTCAAAATTAAACGTAAGTTATAAAAGGTAAGGGCGGCCTATGGTCGCCCTTGATGTTGTATGAAAACAATCAGCAGTTTCCTTATTATTTTTTGCCTCTTTGCAACGCCTCCCGCTGGTGCGAGTGATATTTCACTTAGCGGTCTGGTATTGGATCGTACTATTACTCGTTTTGGTAAAGACTTTGTTTTTTACTACTCGAGTTATTGGCGTGAGATGCCCTCTACCGAGAATATTACCGTGGTTATTTATGAGCAGGTTTATCCTCAGGCTGGGACCAGACTCTGGGTTGAGCTAAATCAAAAGACCATTTATCAGACCTATTTCGGCCGGCGTTACAACGATGTGAAAGAAACCGCTGAGCAGGCGGTATTAAATAGTCTGACGGAGCTCGCCAGGATCCAGGCCAGCAGGATGTTGGGTGAAACCGCCGATGAAATTTTTTAACAAGGAATGACCATGAAGTTGAAGTTGTTATTCTTGGCTATTTTTACGTGCTCAGTGAGTGCCACTGAGTTGGTATACACGCCGATTAATCCGAGCTTCGGTGGCAACCCGATGAACGGTTCTTTTTTATTGCAAAAAGCTCAAATACACCAGCCAGCCCGTGCTGAAAAGAACTTTGTCGATCGATTCAGAGAGGCATTAGAGCGCAATATAATCAATACCTTGACCCGCCGAATTGCCGATGGAGACATTGTCGACGGTGTTTATGATACAGGTGAATTTTTGGTTGATGTTACAACCGGTACCGATGGCAGTGTGACTGTCCGGATAACAAATAATCTAACCGGTGAAATTACCATTTTAACCATTCCCAGTATAGGCGGCTAACTATGAAGTCAGTACTTATTATCGTCAGCTGCCTTGTGTTAGCAGGCTGCTCTGCAATGCCTAAGCCCCGCTTTCATCTAACCCCTGCTGAAGTGGATCAACCAAGTGAATTGATGCAACAGCTTTGGCAGCAGCCTCGGCCTCAGCATGGTATTCCGGTTTCGGTCTATGCTTTCAGAGATCAAACCGGGCAATACAAGCCTCAAGCCAATGTATCAAGCTTTTCCACCGCTGTGACTCAGGGCGGAACCTCAATGCTCACCCAGATATTACTTGAGTCGGGCTGGTTTGCTCCATTAGAGCGTGAAGGCTTACAAAACTTACTGACAGAGCGGAAAATCCATGGGTCCAGTCGTAATGCTAGTGAGTTGCCGCCGTTACGCGAGGCCCGCCTTTTATTTGAAGGTGGCATCATTAGTTATGAAACCAATCTGACCACTGGCGGGTTTGGTGTGGAATATTTTGGCATTGGGGCTTCTGAATTGTTTCGGGAAGACCAGGTAACGGTTTATCTGCGCGCTGTTGATGTGCATACTGGCCAGGTTTTATTGTCTGTATCCTCCACCAAGAAAGTGTTTTCCCATGAGCTTCGGGCCGGACTTTTCCGCTATGTCTCTGTGAATCGGCTGGCTGAGTTAGAAACTGGCTATTCAACCAATGAGCCGGTTCAGTTCTCGGTTCGCCAGGCGATGGAAACGGCCGTTGCTGATATCATTGATAAAGGGCAACAGCGTGGATTTTGGCGGGCCGGTAGTCAGCCCTCATTAGAATCTGCTGGTTAAATGACTCGCGACGGGCTGGACTGCTGTATCCAACGCAGTAGTTCAACCCGGTTGCGTGATTTGGTCTTTCTGAAGATCGATGATAAGTGTGCTTTAACCGTGTGAGCACTGATATTCAATGCCATGGCAATTTCTTTATTGCGCGAGCCATCCGCAACCAGTTGAATAATTTTCTTTTCTTGTTTGGTTAAAAGCTGAATGGCTGATAAAGCTTCAGGATCAAAACCTTGGTTAAAGCGCTGTTGCAGTACTTCATCAACCAGCTCCGACATAATGCTTCGAGGGTAATATAGTTCACCATCCATCATGGTTTTGATGGCGTTCAATACTCTGTCGAGCTGTTCATCGCGATAGATAAGCCCTCGAACACCAATATTCAATGAATAATAGGGGTCAACAAAGCTTCGCTCTACCTGGTACAGAAAAACAGGGGCAAGTTTGAGGCAGTATTGTAATTCTTCTGAAATCCCTCGTTTGCCTAGTTGACGGCCATAAAATGGAAAGCCTAGCAGGGTGCCGCTGCGGATCGTCTTACCTGGCAATTCCTGCCTGGCTATCTGTTCTACTTTAATGTTAATTGATTCGGCGAGTAGCGCCATATTGGATGTTTGTTCTTTTTCAGTAATAATAAGCAGTTTTGTAAAGCGTTCCATCGGTACACCGTTCAATAGGACTAGGTCAAAGTTACTAGTTTATATGTTGCACATAGTGTACTTTTGTCTTAAAGATTGCAAGTGTAAATAAAACATCAGCAACAATGGTATTCAAGTATTCGGCAGAAGCATCATTGGCTGGCATTTTTTATGCTACAGGCTGAAGCGAAGCGGGTAGGCGTGATAGAATACATCATACATATTGGAGATGAGATCAGGTCAATGACGAAGAAGGTTTTATTTGTTTGCCTTGGTAATATTTGCCGTTCGCCAACTGCGCATGCGGTTTTTCGTCACAAAGCAAAAGAACGTCGGCTGTCTGTCGAAATTGAATCAGCAGGCACCAGTGCTTATAATCAGGGAGCAAAACCGGAACAGCGCAGCGTCTCTACTGGACGGCAACGGGGCTATGACTTTTCAGCTATTTATTCTCGCCCGGTCAAAGATCAGGACTTTGCCTACTACGATGAGATTTATGCGATGGATGCCAGCAACCTGGCTGAGCTGCAGCGGCGTTGTCCGGCCGAGTTTCAAGATAAGTTGAAACTTTTTTTACACTTTCATCCTGAGTTTCCAGTGATCCGGGAAGTTCCTGATCCCTATTATGGAGGGACTAAAGGTTTTGAAATCGTGATGGATTTAATCGAGCAGGGCTGTGACGCTGTGTTGGATCATTGGCAGCTCAATGAGCCAGCTGGCCTGTAATTCAGTTACGGTTGCTGGTTGTTTATTCAACAAACTGACGGTTTTCTGCTTTATTTAGCCGTAAAGATTGCTTTTAATGGGTAATAAATTTACTTTGTGACGATGTTTAATTGATGAGGATACGCACGTGAGCCAATGGACGCCACAAAGCTGGCGAGACTTTCCGATACAGCAGCAACCAAAGTACCAAGATCAGGCTTTGGTGACACAAATTGAACAGCAATTGCAGAAGTACCCGCCTTTGGTCTTTGCTCAGGAAACTCGTGACTTGTTTCAGCAGCTTGGTCAGGTCGCTGATGGTGAAGCGTTTTTACTGCAAGGCGGGGACTGTGCTGAAAGTTTTGCTGATTTTACGGCCCCCAAAATACGCGATACCTTTAAAGTGATGCTGCAAATGGCGGTGGTGCTGACTTTTGCTGGTCGTAGCCCGGTGGTGAAAGTGGCTCGTATGGCTGGTCAATATGCCAAACCGCGGTCTAGCGATATGGAAACCATAGATGGTGTCAGCCTGCCGAGCTATCGTGGGGATATCATCAATAGTTCTGAGTTTACTGCTGCTTCGCGTGAGCCGGACCCGCAACGCCTGGTTACAGCTTACCATCACTCAGCTGCTTCACTGAACTTGCTACGCGCTTTTGCACAGGGTGGGCTTGCCGACTTGCATCAGGTGAATCGCTGGAATATGAGCTTTGTTGAGAGTAATCCGTTAAAAGATCGCTATCAGGATATCTCGCAGCGCATTCAGGAAGCCTTACGCTTTATGGAAGTCTGTGGTATTACGTCGCAAACCGCACCTTCAATCAGCGAAACTCAGCTTTATACGTCACACGAAGCATTGCTGCTTAACTATGAAGAAGCCTTAACGCGACGAGACTCGCTGACGGGTGATTGGTATGACTGTTCTGCTCACATGGTGTGGATTGGGGAGCGCACACGCCAACTGGATCATGCTCATATTGAGTTTTTTCGTGGCATCCATAATCCGGTTGGTGTCAAAATTGGCCCGGGAATGGAAGAGGACGAGCTGATTCGGTTAATTGATGCGTTAAACCCGAACAATAAAGCTGGCCGGTTAACGCTGATCACCCGAATGGGGGCTGATAAGCTGGCTGATAAACTGCCGCGCCTGGTGCGCAAAGTACAACAAGAAGGTCGCAAGGTGGTCTGGAGCTCAGATCCAATGCATGGCAATACAGTAAAAGCCAGCAACAACTACAAAACACGTGATTTTGAAGCCATTTTGCGTGAAATCAGACAGTTCTTTGCCGTGCATCAGGCCGAGGGCAGCCACGCCGGGGGGATCCACCTGGAGATGACAGGGGAGCATGTCACCGAATGTACAGGGGGAGCCTATGGTTTGAGTGAGCAGGATCTGGCACAGCGTTATTTCACTCAGTGTGACCCTCGCTTGAATTCTGATCAGGTACTCGAACTTGCTTTTTTGATAGCTGACAGTTTAAGAACCGGAGCGGTTTAACCCGTCACTTCGAGCGATGACTAAGCCCTGATGAACTAGCATTCAGGGCTTTTTTAATGGCGTTGACGCTTCAACCCGGTGATGGCCATAATTTTGGCCGACATTTCTTCAATAGACAGTTGCGATGAGTTTAAAAACGGAATTTGTTCACGGCGGTACAGCTGCTCAACCTGGTTCAGTTCGAGGCGGCATTGTTGCAATGAGGCATAACGACTGTTTGCACGGCGTTGCTGACGAATTTCACTGAGTCGCTGAGCGCTGATGGTTAAGCCAAACAGTTTATTTTTGTTTTTTCTAAGCACTTCAGGCAGCTGTAACTGTTCCATATCTTCTTCTACGAATGGATAGTTCGCGGCTTTAATACCATATTGCAGCGCCAGATAAAGGCTGGTAGGGGTTTTACCTGAACGGCTGACACCAACCAGAATAATATCTGCCTTATCAAAATCTTTCATATTAGCGCCATCATCATTGGCCAATGCATAGTTCACTGCGTCAATACGATAGTCATAGGTTTTTTCATGCATGCTGTGTGTTCTGTGCGTTTTGGGTACCGGCGCCATTCCAAGCTCTTGCTGTACCTTGTGCACTAAGCTATCTAAAAAGTCATAACAAACGCCTTCACTGCTACGGATCACATCGCGCAAGGCCTCATGAACAAAAGTCTGAAAGACCAGCGGACGCTCTCCACTGGCCTTATAACGATCGTTGATGACAATCTTGAGCTGTTCAGCTTGTTCGACCGTTTCAATGAATGGAATGGTGACATGCTCAAGTTCAGCAGGAAACAACGATAACAAAGCATGCCCGAATACTTCTGATGTGATGGCGGTACCATCGGATATATAAAATGCTGTTCTCACCTGAACCTCTCTTGTTGAATGGTGATGCAATCAATGCAATTCAACAGTTTATTTGCAGACCTGCAGCGTGTAAACTTAATTGTAACTTGAAGTGTAAGCTTACAGGGCTTGCAACAATAATGGAGAGTGACGGTGCAAAATTATGTGATCTGGTATCAGGACCTGGGCATGCAGGATGTTGAGCGGGTTGGAGGTAAAAATGCCTCCCTCGGAGAAATGATCAGTAATCTGGCTGATGCTGGTGTTCAGGTTCCAGGTGGTTTTGCTACCACAGCCGATGCATTCAATTTGTTTCTTGAGCAAAGCGGCCTTAATGAGCGCATCTACCAACGGCTGGATACCTTGAATGTCGATGATGTCAGTGAGTTAACCGCTGCCGGTGCTGATATTCGACAATGGATTATCGATGCTCCTTTTCAAGCAGAATTTGAACAAGCCATTCGTGACGCCTACCAACAGCTGCATGCCGATCCGTCACAGGATCTATCTTTTGCCGTGCGTTCATCGGCAACGGCCGAAGACATGCCGGATGCATCCTTTGCTGGCCAGCAGGAAACCTTTTTAAATGTCCGCGGCTATGATGCTGTGATTGAAGCCATAAAACATGTATTTGCTTCTCTGTTCAATGACCGGGCTATCTCGTATCGGGTGCATCAGGGCTATGACCACCGTGGCGTGGCGTTGTCCGCAGGGGTGCAACGCATGGTCCGCTCTGATTGCGCGTCATCAGGTGTGATGTTTACCTTAGATACGGAGTCTGGCTTTGAAGATGTGGTGTTTATTACTTCATCGTATGGCCTTGGCGAAATGGTGGTGCAGGGTGCTGTCAACCCGGATGAATTTTATGTCCACAAGCCAACCTTGCTCGCAGGGCGCCCAGCGGTGGTCAAACGAAACCTAGGTAGCAAGCTGATACAAATGGTGTACTCCAGCGAGCAACAGCATGGCAAGCAAGTGGTCATTGAGGATGTTGAGCCCGGCTTACGAACACATTTCTCTCTAAGTGATAGCGAAATTGAACAGTTGGCACAACAAGCGGTGATTATTGAGCAGCATTATCAGCGCCCCATGGATATCGAATGGGCGAAAGATGGTGTGGATGGCCAATTGTACATTGTCCAAGCTCGGCCAGAGACAGTTCGTAGCCGTGATGACAATACCAGGGTAGAGCGTTTCCAGTTAAACGAAACGGGTGCTTTGCTGGTGGAGGGTCGGGCCATTGGTCAGCGCATCGGTTCCGGTACCGCCAAGGTGCTGGCTGGCATTGAGCAGATGGATCAAATTCAACCGGGTGATGTCCTGGTGACAGACATGACCGACCCTGACTGGGAACCGATTATGAAACGAGCTTCCGCCATTGTCACCAATCGTGGCGGTCGCACTTGCCATGCAGCCATTATTGCCCGGGAGCTTGGTATTCCGGCCGTAGTGGGTTGCGGCGATGCAACACGTAAAATTACTGACGGCGCAAAAGTTACGGTATCTTGCGCCGAAGGCGACACTGGTTTTGTTTACCAGGGCCTGCTGGATTACAAGGTGGTCAGCTCCAATGTCGATAAAATGCCAGAACTTGGTATGAAAGTGATGATGAATGTGGGGAACCCAGAGCGAGCTTTTGCTTTTTCCCGCTTACCAAATGCTGGTGTTGGCTTGGCTCGACTTGAGTTTATTATCAACCGTATGATCGGGGTTCACCCCAAGGCGTTGATCAATTACAGCCAACAAGATGCTGAGACTAAAACTCTGATTGATGAAGTGATGGCAGGCTACAGCAGCCCAACTGAATTTTACATTGCCAAGCTGACCGAGGGGATCGCCACGCTGGCTTGTGCTTTTGCGCCACAAAAAGTCATCGTACGGATGTCCGACTTTAAATCCAATGAGTACGCTAACCTGATTGGTGGCCGTGGTTATGAGCCACACGAAGAAAACCCGATGATTGGTTTTCGTGGGGCTTCGCGTTATCTGTCAGAAAATTTCCGGGATTGCTTCGCTCTGGAAGTGGAAGCATTAAAACGAGTTCGGAATGAGATGGGCTTTCATAATGTAGAAGTGATGATCCCTTTTGTTCGAACTCTGGAAGAAGCCCGTGATGTCACTCGATTGCTGGCAGAGCATGGTTTAAAGCGAGGTGAGCAAGGACTTAGACTCATTATGATGTGTGAGCTGCCATCGAATGCCTTGTTGGCGAAAGAGTTCTTGCAGTATTTCGATGGTTTTTCTATTGGCTCGAACGATTTAACTCAGCTTACGTTAGGCTTAGATCGTGATAGTGGCTTGATTGCGCACTTATTTGATGAGCGTAATCCTGCGATTAAGAAGCTATTGGAAATGGCTATCCAGGCCTGTAAAGCTGAAGGCAAGTACGTTGGCATTTGTGGCCAGGGGCCATCGGATCACGATGACTTTGCTGCCT
>JAIUMG010000150.1 GCA_022565655.1 Alkalimonas sp. | reverse complement strand
CTGTTGCCATAGACTTTCAGACCCTGGTGGGATGAAAAAGAGGCTCCTTCGGAGTTCACAATGCGCGAGTCCGTCGCGTAAGCCGCTTGCTCAGCACGGGCACAACTGGCAATGGCTTCGGCGGTATCCACTTCATGCGGATGAAACAAATTCAGATCCGGTGGCGAGAACTCCAGCCAGTCGGCTTCAGCGACACCGGTGTGTGGATCTTCAGAGGTATAGCGGGCAATATCGGTCGCCGCTTCGACGGCACGTTGCAAGGCTTGCGGGCTTAAATCTGCGGTAGAAGCCGAGCCCTTTCGCTGGCCAAAGTACAAGCTAATGCCAAGGCCACCATCTTGGTTAAACTCCAGCGTTTCAACCTCACCATTTCTCGTTTCCACACTAAGGCCGCGGGTGCGACTCATTGAAGCTTCGGCACTGCTGGCTCCCAGTCGCTTGGCATGCGCCAAGACCTGACTGACGGCGGCTTTCACCTCATCGATTTCCTGCTGAATATCCTGCTGCACGACTTGCATAGCACCTCTGTTAGTTCACTTGATTGAGCAGCGCCTTGAGATCTTCCCCTGCTCTTTCCTGTCGCAATACGTTATAATCACCCTATAGTGTACTCAGATAAGCGATAAGATGACAGAATTTCTCCACGGTGATTGGGATGAAGATGAGGACCTGAAGAGTAAAACTCAGGTCAAACGTGAAATGGAAGCGCTGCAAAAGCTTGGCGAAGAACTCATCGCCTTGCCTCCGGCGTCACGGGCCAAAGTCCCGATGGACGAAGAGTTGCAGGATGCCATCATTCTGGCGGATAAATTATCGAAGAAGCGAGAGGCCCTGCGTCGCCATATTCAGTTTATTGGCCGCCTGATGCGTTCGCGTGACATTGAGCCGATTGAACAAGCCCTGGCGGTGATCCGCAACACCAACCAGGCCGCTACCCGTAAGTTTCATCTGGTTGAAGCCTGGCGTGATCGCTTGCTGGCCGAGCCAGAGGCGGTGACTGAGTTTGTTGCCGAGTACCCTGAAATAGATGTGCAACAGCTTCGTCAACTGCTACGTCAGGCGAAAAAAGAGCAAGAAAAACAGCAACCACCCAAAGCCTACCGTGAGTTGTTTCAGCTGTTGAAACCACTGGTTACAAATATCGGCGACAGCTAGCCGCTGCAATGGATGCAACTTCAGGCTATGTTCGTTAGAATGCCATTCAGCCCAACTTTTTAATGAATGGTTATGGATACGTCAACCTTTAGCAATCTCAGTATTGATGAAACCAGACTGCCAGATATCGAGCAACTCGACTGGCAGCCGCTGTCCCCTAAATACATGCTGATTAACCTGCGCATTAACCTGATTGGCACCTTGCTGCTGACGGCTATTTGGGCAGCCCTGCTGTTTCAACCATTCTGGACCATCAGCCCACATTTAGAGCCCTTAATCTTATGGATAGGTACCGGCCTGACCCTATTGGGCTTGCTGTTCTCAGTGCATGGTCGTTGTGCCGATCCTTGCAAAGCTTATGCACTGCGAGAGCATGATGTCAGCTTTCAAAGTGGTTTATTTTTCCGAAAAAGTGTCACTCAGCCTATTTTACGCATCCAGCATATTGAGCTGAAGCGCGGCCCCATTGAGCGTCGAATTGGCCTGGCTACCTTGCAAGTCTTTAGCGCTGGCGGCGTGATGCACACTTTTGAAATCCCCGGTTTGCCGCTGAGCACTGCCAAATCATTGCGCCAGTTTATTCTGCAGCATAAGGACACCCGCAATCATGGCTGAGTCAGAATCCAGCCTGGTCGCAGCTGCTGAGCCATCGTTAAAGTCGTTGCGGCAGTGGCAGCGGCTATCACCCATTGCCCTGCTGTACTTTACCGTCAACTTATTCCGAGTGATCTTCGGCAATGTCGCTTATTTAGCCCCAACCATCATCCTGCTGTACCAGGGCATGAAAAATCAGCCGTTACTTTCTTTGGCGATTTTGCTTGGCATCGCTTTGGTATTGCTGACTGGCGCCCTGCTTAGCTACTACATGTACAAATTCAGAGTCATTGGTGATACCGTCGAGATCCGCTCTGGCGTGATCAAGAAAAAGCAGCTGAACCTGCCATTTTCCCGTATTCAGAATGTCCGGCTGCTGCAACCGCTGTATTACCGGCTGACTAATCATGTTTGCCTACAACTGGATACCGCCGGCAGCAACCAGCAGGAAGCAAAGCTGGTAGCGTTGCAGCAGCATCTGGCTCAGCAACTGCAGCAGGAAATTCATGCCCTGCATCAGACCACCAATGCAGCGGAAGTAACAGAGGATAACGCAGAAGCCAACACCCCAGTCAAAGCGGATGAGCAACTGTTAAATCAACGCAGCATCGGCGATTTGGTGATCCACGGCATCAGCAACAACCGGGTCTGGCTGATGCTGGGCTTAGCGGCACCTTTTCTCAACCTGATCACCAAAGTGGTCACCGACCAGTTGGAAAAACTGGGCCTTGACCTGATGCAATGGTTTGATCCAGAGCAGCAATCCTGGCTCTGGATAGGCATGGCAGCACTGGCGCTGACCTTGATGGTGATGTTTTTGCTGACGTTGATATCCATTGGCGCTTCCGTGCTGAGTTATTATGGTTTCACACTGGTGCGCAGTGGCGAGCGTTATATCCGCCGCTGTGGTTTACTCACCCGGCATGAAGTCAGTATGAAACTGGCGCGCTTGCAATGGGTGGCCTTAAAGCAAGACTGGCTCGATCGTTTACTCGGGCGCTGCAATGTGCGTTTTGAGCAAATCAATGCGCCGATGAACTCCATGCAGCCGGGTGCCGAGCAAGGCAAAATCATGGTGCCTTCGGTCCAGCAGCAAGAGGCCTTCCAATTGCTGGCTGATGCCCAGCCCGGCCAGCAACTGACCACCACCCCCTTCCAACACGTCAACTGGCGTTTTCTGGCTCGCCAGCTTCTGTTGCTGTGGTTGCCTATAGCCATCGCCAGCCAATGGCTGCTGCGGCCTGATCACCCTGAACTGGCAACGCTTGGCCTGCTGCCGTTGGCTTGGCTGGCGGCGATGGTGTTACTGCGTTGGCGCCGCTGGGGCTATGCCATGGATCAGGAGTTTATCTATATCCGTAAAGGGTTGATTGGGATCGATTACTACAGTGCTCCGGTGTTTAAAGTGCAGCAAGTGAAACTAAAACAAAATTGGTTGTTACGCCGAGCCGGTCTCTGCCATATTCAGCTGGTGTTTGCCTCTGGCGCGCTGGATGTGCCCTTTATCCCGAAGCAGCATGGGCAGCTGATGCTGAACTACTGCCTGCATCAGGCGCAAAGCAGCGGCAAAAGCTGGATGTGATTTCCGTATACTGAATAAAGGCCCGAAACGGGCCTTTGTTGAATGAAAAAAGCAGCTTAGACTTTACGCAACCAGCCGTGTTTGTCTTCGGCTTTGCCCCATTGAATGGCATTTAAGGCCTGGCGCAGTGCCAGGGTAGTTGGCCCGGCTTCGCCATTGCCAACCTGATGTTCTTTGCCATCGCGGATCAAGGTACCCACCGGGGTCAGTACGGCGGCAGTGCCAGATAAGGCTGCTTCCGCGCCAGGTTTAGCAGCGCGCTCCAGCAGTTCATCAACACTTAGCTCGCGCTCTGATACTGTCATGCCACGATCACGCGCCAGCGTTAAGATGGAATCACGAGTGACACCATGCAAGAAGGTACTATCCAGCGCTTTGGTAATGATTTCATTGCCATCGATCAGCAGGAAGTTGGCTGCACCGGTTTCCTGCACATCACCACCCGGGCAAAACAACACCTGATCGGCCTGCACACTGGCACGGGCTTTTAGAATGGGTTGCAAGGCACTGGCGTAATTGCCGCCGCTTTTCACCATGCCCATATGGGCTGCACAGCGGGCACCGTGCTCTTCCAGCAATAAGCGCAGTGGTTTGGCACCGCCAGCAAAGTAATCACCAACTGGCGACAACAACACATACAGCAGAGATGACGCTGTAGGAGCTGCGGCTTTACCGATGGCTGCTTCAGTGCCGATATGGGTCGGGCGAATGTACATCGAGCCAGGCGGGCTTGGTACTTCAGCCGCAAAACGACGCACACTGTCGATGATCATTTGCTCCAGCATGTCTTTTTCAAAAGCAGGCAAGGACAGCAACTCACTGCTTTGTTGCATGCGGGCGACGTTGCGATCCATCCGAAACAGGTGGATAGAGCCATCCTCATGGCGAAAGGCTTTTAACCCCTCAAAGCAGGTACTGGCGTAATGCAGTACATGCGCGCCGGGATGCAAATTAATGCTGTTGGATGCCACCATGGCTGGCGTACTCCAACCAGACTCATCAAAACGGGCCAGTGCCATTTCAGGCATAAAAACGGTACCAAATGCTGCCATACTTCCTTCCTGCAATTTGCTTGTATAGCTCCAGCTGTTCCAACTGAAGCGGGTTATTTTTATCATGGTTGCTGCGAGCGACTACGATCAGGCTACAGCGGTCATTATTATTGGGTGCCGCCCACCGTCATAGCATCCAGCTTCAAGGTCGGCTGGCCAACGCCAACCGGAACACTCTGGCCCTGCTTGCCACACACACCCACACCAGAATCCAGTGCTAAATCATTACCCACCATCGACACTTGCTGCATGGCTGCCGGGCCATTGCCAATCAAGGTAGCGCCTTTGATCGGCGCAGTAATTTTGCCATCTTCGATCAAGTAGGCTTCCGAGGCGGAGAACACAAACTTACCAGAGGTAATATCGACCTGCCCACCGCCAAAGTTGGGGGCATAAATGCCTTTTTTCACGCTGGCAATAATTTCAGCCGGCTCATAATCCCCAGCCAACATGTAGGTGTTGGTCATCCGTGGCATCGGCAGGTGGGCAAAGGTCTCCCGCCGGCCATTGCCAGTCGGCGCCGTCTTCATCAGCATGGCATTGTGCTTATCCTGCATGTAGCCTTTTAAAATGCCATTTTCAATCAGTACGTTGTGCTGCGGCGGTGTGCCTTCGTCATCAATGTTCAGTGAGCCTCGCCGGTGCGCTAAGGTGCCATCATCAACGATGGTGCAATGCCTGGATGCAACTTGCTCGCCGATACGGCCACTGAAGGTGGAAGAGCCTTTACGGTTAAAGTCACCTTCCAGACCATGGCCAACGGCTTCGTGCAATAACACACCTGGCCAGCCCGGGCCTAACACCACAGGCATAGTTCCGGCCGGCGCATCGACTGCCGTTAAATTCACCTGAGCCATTCGCACCGCTTCCCGTGCATAGCGCTGCCAGCGCGGTTCGTTATCTACCTGCTCGATGAAAAAGTCATAATTGGTGCGCCCGCCGCCGCCAGCACTGCCACGCTCACGCCGCTCACCCTGCTGCAGCAGTACCGAACAGTTCAAGCGGATTAAAGGCCGGATGTCGGTGGCAAAGGTGCCATCGCTGGCCGCGACCAACACTTCTTCATACACACCGGTCAGGCTGACCATCACTTGCTTGACGCGTTGATCAAGCGTGCGGATAAAGGCTTCAATCTGGTGCAGCAGGGCCACTTTTTCGGTATTGGTTAAGCTTTGCAGTGGTTCACAGGGCAAATAAATGTCGCTGGAGGTATGGCGGCTAAAGGCTTTGACCTGACCATGCTGCCCAAGGGCGGCAATACCACGGGCTGCGGTGGCCGTTTGCAGCAACGCCTCAGCACTGATGGTGTCGGCATAGGCAAAACCGGTCTTTTCCCCACTGATGGCACGTACCCCGACCCCTTGCTCAATATTAAAGGAGCCGTCTTTGACTAAACCATCTTCCAGCACCCAGGATTCATGCACACTGGACTGAAAATATAAATCGGCGTAATCAAGCTGATGTTGCAGTAAAAAACCAAGATTCTGCTGCAGGTGCTGCTCAGTCAGTTCATGGGTGTGTAGCAGGTTGTGTTCAACTTGACTCATTCTATAAGCTCACTCGTAAAACGGTTATGGTGCCCTAGTGGCATGGCTTGTTGCACCCGCTCGGTTTCCGTCAGATCCACCAAGACCGAGATGCTTGTAGTTTGCTCGCCTGCATCAGCCAATACCCGGCCATAAGGGTCAATGATCAGGCTATGACCATAAGTCTGGCGACCATTGGCATGCGTACCGGTTTGATTGGCCGCCACAACAAAACATTGATTCTCTATCGCTCTGGCGCGTAATAAAGCATGCCAGTGCGCCTGTCCGGTAACTTTGGTAAATGCCGACGGTACCGCCAATACATTCATGCCCATCCGGGCCAGTTGCTGCATCAAACCAGGAAAGCGCACATCATAACATATCGTCATGCCAAGCTTTAACTGTTGCACCGATGCCAGAGTAATTTTTGTGCCGGGCACGGTGCTGTCGGACTCACGGTAACTGCCAGTTCGATCCGCCACCGCAGCATCAAACAAATGCAATTTCTGATAATCGGCCAGCAATTGGCCATTCGGGCCAAATAACAAACTCGATGCATAAAAACGCGAGGCATCTGCACTTTGCAGCGGAAACGAGCCAATCAGTAAATGAATACCAAAGCGCTGCGCAAGCCCGGACAGCCGACGCTGTAGCTTTCCTTGCCCTAACGCTTCCTGATACTGCAGCTGCAAACCTTCCGGGCCACCAAAAACCAATGCACACTCAGGTAAAACCACCAGATGCTGTTCCACCACTGGAAGCTGAGTCAGCAGGTGCTCCAATTGCTGCAGGTTCTGTGCTGGCTCAGGGCTGCTACACCACTGAATAGCACTTAGTTGCCAGTTAGCCATGGGGTGGCTCTGGATCCTGCTCAGGATCCTCTTTGGGTTGAGCGACCTGGCTGGGGACAGGTATTTCAGTGCTATGCCGATTCACTTCCGTGACCACCGGATCATCAAAAGTCCCGGTCACCGAGAAGTTCACCCGTGAAATCACTTCTGCCGAGGTAAACATTTCATCCAGAGCCAACGCTGCCAAACCAGAAACTGGATTGACCATCCAGGCAATGATCACCGGCAAGCTTGAGGTCACTTTGGGGACCAGGGTTAATTGATAGTCCATTTCCCGGCTTACCAGATCGGTGTAGCCTTGCATGGTGATATTGCCGGCGACCCCGTCAATGCTGCTGTTGCTGGTTTGCGCAACGCCCTGATGCAAGGTGATGTCTCCTTGCATCCGATTGTAGAAAAAGCCTTTGGCAAACACATCACGGAAATCAAGCCGCAGCTTTCTGACCAGCGAGCTTAGGCTAAACAGCGAAAAGATCCGGGCGCCTTTATCACTGACCTCTGCTAATGAGCCTTCCCCTAATTGCCAGCCAGCCCGGCCGCCTAAGCTGGCCAAGTCAAATTGCAACGGGCTGCCCTGCCAATTCAGATCGAAGTCTATATCAGCACGGCTGCCGCTAATCGCTGTACTTAACTCATACTCGCTGAGTAAAGCTCCAAGATTGGCGCTGACCAGTTGACCGGCCAGCCTGGTGGTCCCCAACTGCTCGTCCGGTTGCCAGCTGCCACTTAGCTTTAATTGGTGCCGTTTATAATCGGCCTGAAATTGCTGTAGTTGCCAGGCATCCTCTGTATTGGCCGCGGCGGCAGTCACTTCGCCCAGTCGATAAGGACCATAGGTGCAATCCTGACAACGGAACTGGATTGGCGGTAACTCCCGAAGCCAACTCATGGCCTGGCGCTTCGTGTCCTGCTTTGGCTGGCTGGCCTTATCCTTTTTCTGACGCGTCAGGCTTAAGTAGTCAAAATTAACGTCCACCCCTTGTTGCTGCCAATCGTAGGCAAAGCGCCACTGACTTGCGACTTCAGCCCCGTTGAGTTGTAACGCCCAATGATCGTCTTCTGGTACCAACTCAAAGACCGTTTGATGCAAATTTAATTCCGGATACAGCTCTAATTCAGCGACTCGACCACGGACATAAGCTAACCGGGGCCACTGCCCGCCATGCTCTCCGGTTAAGCCTGACAAAGGTTCAATCAGTAAATCCAGCCATGGCAGTAAGCTGGTTTGTGGCAAATCTACTTCCACTGCAAAACCCGGTGCCAGAGTGCCATAGTTACGCCCTCCCAGCCGCAATAATGCTTGATCCAGCTGGCTGCTGTCATGATCCAGC
>JAIUMG010000149.1 GCA_022565655.1 Alkalimonas sp. | reverse complement strand
ATCGCTTTATCGGCATGAACCAACGTGGGGAAGTTGCACTGGTAGAAACAGAAGGCAACCCAGATGGACACATCATTTTACGCGGTGGCAAAAAGCCGAACTACGATGCTGCCAGCATTGCTGAAGCGGTTGCCGCTTTAGACAAGCTAGATTTGGCAACGGCTATCGTGGTGGATTGCAGCCATGGCAACTCAAATAAAGATCATAATCGGCAAGGTGCTGTTGCCGCCGATGTCATTGCACAACGCCAGGCTGGCAATCCTGCCATTATCGGTATCATGCTGGAAAGTCACTTGCATGCTGGCCGGCAGGATCTGGTTGATGGTAAAGCTGAGATGTACGGTGTATCCGTAACCGATGCATGTATTGATTGGGACACGACAGCTGAGTTGCTGGCAAACTGTCATCGACAAATGCAGGCGTTGGTTGCTGCGGCATGAGTCAGGCACCGGAACAAGCGCTGACCCCGCTGCGACAGCAAATTGATGCGCTAGACAGTGAGCTGGTCAAGTTACTGGCTAAACGTGCCAAAGTGACGGCTGAAGTTGGGCGGATTAAACAGCAGTTTGGCTTGCCGGTGTATATGCCTGAGCGTGAGCAAGCCTTGTTAAAAGCTCGACGCCAGCAAGCCGAGGCCAACCAGGTTTCGCCTGAATTAGTGGAAGATGTGCTGCGCCGAATTATGCGTGAGTCGTATCAGACACAAGAGACTGGTTTCGTTTGTAGCCGACCTGGTGGCGGCAAAGTGGTTGTTGTGGGAGGCGCTGGCGCTTTGGGTCGCCGCTTTGTCAGCTTGTTTCAACGCTCTGGCTACCAGGTTGAGGTACTAGAATCGGATGATTGGCCTGCAGCAAAGCGTATTTGTGCTCATGCCGCTTTGGTGTTGATGGCTACTCCGATTACCTTAACCTGTCAACTGATCCAACAGCTACCTCCGCTGCCGGATGATTGTATCCTGGCAGACATCACCAGTATCAAAGCCAAGCCGTTGGCTTGCATGTTGGCACAGCACCAGGGGCCTGTTGTAGGCCTGCATCCAATGTTTGGGCCGGATGTAACCCACCTGGTCAAGCAGGTCATTGTGGTGTGTCCGGGGCGGGCGGCTGAGCAGTGCGATTGGTTAGTAAAGCAACTGACCATATGGGGCGCAGAGGTCACCGCACAAAGTGCCGCGCTGCACGATGAGCGCATGCAGTTAATTCAGGGTATGCGGCACTTTACCTCTTTGGTGTACGGTGTGCATCTGGCTGAAGAGCAAGCCAATCTGGCTGAGTTATTGCGTTTGAGCTCGCCAATTTATCGATTAGAGCTGGCCATGATTGGTCGTTTGTTTGCTCAGAATGCAGAGCTGTATGCGGATATTATGTTGTCCTCTGTGCAAACCGCTGAGTTATTGCAACGTTACTTGCAACGCTTTCAGCAAGTACTAGAGCTGGTGCAACAAGGCGACAAGGCGACGTTAGTGGCTGAATTTAACAAAGGCCAGCAATTTTTTGGTGAGCTGGCCGATCAGTTTTTGCAAGAAAGTCGGCAGTTGCTGCAAAAAGCAACGGATGGTAAAGGGTAGCTACTTACAGCCCGCTAAATCGTAAAAATCATGTATTACTTGCCAGGCTTGCTCTGGTGAATCCACAAAGGTGATCAGTTCCATATCACTGGCGCTGATCACGCCCGTATCAACCAGCATGTCAAAGTTAATCAACTGACGCCAGAATTGTTCATCATACAAAATCACCGGCACGGCTTCAGCTTTACGGGTTTGCAATAACGTTAGTGTTTCAAATAACTCATCCAGGGTACCAAAGCCACCGGGAAAAGCGACCAGGGCACGAGCACGCTGTAAGAAGTGCATTTTACGTATCGCAAAATAGTGAAACTGAAAGCAAAATTCAGGGGTTATATAGGGGTTCGGGTGTTGTTCTTTTGGGAGCACAATATTCAGGCCTATACTTTGACCACCCGCTTCCATCGCACCACGATTGGCTGCTTCCATAATGCCCGGGCCACCACCACTGATAATGGTTAAAGCGCTATTTGGGTGTAACTTGCTATGGCTAGTCACGAGATGAGAAAACTGCTGTGAAGCTTGATAATAGCGGCTGTTGGCCAGATCGCGCTTGGCTGTTTTAAGTTGCTGCTGATGAAAAGGATCGTCGGGCTGAGCTGCAAGCGCCGCTTCAGCCTGGGTGAGTGCCGCTGTCGCATCTTCCGGCGCTAAAAACCGGGCGCTGCCAAACACTACGATGGTGGCCTGGATTTGATGCTGCTCCATCACCAATTGAGGCTTTAAGTACTCCAGTTGCAGCCGGACATGGCGTAACTCATCCTGCATTAAAAACTCATGGTCAGCAAATGCCAGTCGGTAGGACGCGTGATCCTGTAAGGTATTGATGGCATCGACTGAGTTCTGAGCTGAGTTGAAAGGACGGCGATTCAGCTGATGGCGCTCACCATGATGGGGTTGATGGTCATTGGATGTTGGCATCTGGGCTCCGGATAAAAATTAAGTTAGCTAACTGTAAGCATAAATTATCATCAAGCAGACGTCATCTTGTTTGATATAGGCTAAGCTCTAATAGACTGAAACCCTGTATAAGGGAATGAAATCATAGTATTTATGGAGTTGATGACAAACCGATGATCACTGACCTTTTTATGGCGCTGGGCGCACTTGGCCTTATTCTGCTTGGCATGGACTGGATGACCCAAGGGCTAAAGCTGGCTGCGGGGCCAGGGCTGGTGCAGGGGTTGCAACGCTTTACCGGGACGCCTTTATCGGCAGTGGCCATCGGAACAGCCGCAACCGTCGCGGTGCAGTCATCCAGCGCGGTGACAGTGACCATCATTGGCTTTGTCAATGCGAACATTTTATCGCTACGCAATGCTGCCTATGTGATTTATGGCAGTAATGTGGGGACTTCATTTACCGGCTGGTTTGTCGCTTTAGTTGGATTGCAATTTAAAATTGATGCGCTGGCATTGCCGGTGATTGGTATTGGCATCCTGGCCAAAACCTTCGTGAAAAAAGCGCTGTGGCAGGGAGTTGGCCAAGGGATTGCTGGTTTTGGGTTACTGTTTCTGGGCATTGGCTTTTTAAAAGCCAGCTTCGATGCTGCTTTTATTGATATCGAGTTTGATGCGTTGGCGCAGCTTGGTTTGCTGGGGATCCTGCTGGCCGTGCTAATAGGGGCGCTATTGAGCACCTTGATGCAGGCCTCTGCGGCAGTGATTGCTTTAGTGATTACTGCTGTGGCAACGGGGGCGGTACCGCTGACTTTGGGAGCGGCTTTTGTCATAGGCGCCAATCTTGGAACCACTTCGACGGCTTTATTGTCCACCCTGGCGGCGACGGCCAAAGCCAAACGACTTGCCTGGCTGCATCTGATCTTTAATGTACTGACTGGTGTGGTGGCACTGTTGATTTTACAGCCATTGCTTTGGTTGATCGTTTGGGTTCAGCATGCCTGGTTTGACAGTAGCCATGCAGCCGTTAGCCTGGCGCTATTTCATACTCTGTTTAATGTATTAGGCGTGTTGTTAATGTGGCCCATTACAGGTCGGTTGGTGCTATGGTTAAATCAAAAATTCCGTGGGCAGGCGGTGATGAAATTAATGGCGTTGGATCGTTCCAGCCTGGCGTTGCCGGCTTTGGCTTTAAAGGGATTAAGCACAGAGCAACAGCGAGTATTGCAGAGGTTTTGCCAGTTAGTGGCGCAGATAGGGAAGCCACCATTCGACCACACAGCTTTAGATGAATTAAAGCAATTGCAGCGAGATATAGCGGGGTTTGCTGGACTGCTGGGCCAACAGGCGTTGAGCAAAGATGAAGCAAAAGCATTGCAGCACATCACCCAAAGTCAGTTACGACTTGAGATGTTGTTTCAAATGGTGCCACACTTTGAGAAGCAAGCGATGGAGAGTCCAAATGCTTTTCAGACTTCAGTTGTCTTCTGGCATCAGTTAGCTGCGTTGCAATTACCTGATGAATCAGAGCAAATTGCCCGCCTTTATCGTGAGATAAGTCGTTGCAGGCAAGAGTTAAAACAACAGCTGCATCTTATGGTGATCAGTGAACGGCTCAGTCATGATGATGGCGGCCGGCAATTGTTGCAACTGGCAGAGTTACGGCGGTTTCACCATCAACTGACCAAGGCGATGTTGAGTATTGCCACGGTACAGCAACTGTATAACCAAGATCATTCAGAACAACCCACAATGACATCGGAGGTTCCACATGCCCATTAATGCCCAGTTGACCTTTATTGGAGGAGCCGGTCAGGTCACCGGCTCTTGCTATTTGCTTGAACTCAATGGCCGAAAAATTTTATTGGATTGCGGTATGGTGCAAGGGCGCGATCAGATCCGTGAGTGGCATAAGTTTCGCTTCCAGTTTAAACCCCAAGACATCGATGCGGTGATTTTGTCGCATGCTCATATCGATCACAGTGGTTTGCTGCCATTATTGGTTGCCAAAGGCTTTCACGGAAAAATTTACTGCACGCAAGGAACAGCTGAGCTGTTGCCCGTGTTACTAAAAGACTCGGTATTTTTGTATTTAAAAGATCTTGAGTGGAAAAACCGCAAGGCCGCGCGAGCAGGCAAAAAACAGCACGATCCGGTGATGCAGATCAGCGATGCCGAGCGGGTTGCTCATCTGTGTGAGGCGACGCCATACAATAAGCGTATTCACCCCATGCCAGGCATGGAGCTGGAGTTTAATGATGCCGGGCATATTCTTGGTTCTGCCATTGTGCAGCTATGGTTGAAAGGCAAGCAAGGTATGCGTCACCTGGTATTTTCAGGCGATTTAGGCAATCCAGCGACTGTGCTGATGAATGATCCGACTCAGATCGCGACAGCCGATATTGTGTTGATGGAAAGTACCTATGGCGATCGTAATCATAAGGATTTAGAAGATACCGTGACTGAGTTTGCCGCCGCACTTGATGAAGCCCATGCGGCTGGTGGTAATGTATTTATTCCAGCATTCGCCCTGGGTCGATCGCAGGAGATCCTCTATTACCTTGGTGTGTTATATCATCAGGGCAAGCTGAAACAAAAAATGGTGTTTCTGGATAGCCCAATGGCGATTAACATTACTGAAGTTTACAACCGCCATTTCCATAGCTTTGATCCAGATGATACCAAGGCGATGAAGCAGCAACGAGTGGGCGATCTGGCCTCATTTCTACCTATTCTAAAGTTGTCTGAATCGGTGGAAGACTCGATGGCAATCAATCGCTTCAAGCAGGGGGCTATTATTATTGCCGGCAGCGGTATGTGTAATGGGGGTCGCATCGTGCATCATTTTAAGCACAACCTGTGGAAGAATTCGAATCATCTTATTTTTGTTGGATTTCAAGCGCAGGGGACGCTAGGTCGTCGTTTGGTGGATGGCGATCAGCGTATTAAATTGTTTGGCCAGGATATCGTCGTCAAAGCCAAAGTTCATACCATCGGCGGGTTTTCAGCGCATGCTGGCCAAAATGAACTACTGCAATGGGCGAAAGCAATTGGTGGCCAACCACAGTTTTATCTGGTACATGGTGAATCCAAAGCGCAAGAGGTGCTGCAATCACGGATGCAAGAACAAGGTTGCGATGTTTCCATCGCGCAGCAAGGACAGAGCATCCAGCTCTAGGGCACAGCCCTAGCTGTGCGATAGTTGACTACAAGTGAAGGATGAAATGCAGGGAAAAAGCTTGCAGCCCCCGCTGGTATTGTATAAAATACACTCACTTCGAAAGGCACGACATCCGAAAGGATGATCACGCAAAGCCTCAGATCTAAAGGAAACTTCGTTTCCCATGATAGCTGGGCTGCCATTGAGCTTCTTCCTGAACTCAATGTGAACTGCAACAGCAGTAGTCTGATAGACCTTTCGCAAGCACGACCAAGCAAATCATTCACTGATGAATGAATTCTGACTATTTATTATTGTTCTGGAGCCAGAAAATGAAATTGAAATTTGTAGCTTTAGCGTCTGTTCTTGCCGCCACTGGTGTTTTTAGTTCACAAGCCTATGCTGACCAACAGCTGGCTCAATCCATTTGCTCGTACGTTGCTGCCGATAGCCGCAATAACCTGCGTAAAACGTTGAGTGACCATCGCCTGCGTCTGCGCAACGTCTATGATGGTATTGTTTGCGATGGTTTGCCGCTGGTTCGCCACGCGATCCGTCACAATGCGAACGATACCGCTGACTTTATTATCAGACAATTACCAGGTAGCCAGGTTGCTGCTTCAGGTGATATCGAGTGGGCAGAAAGCAACGGCTTCTCTGGTTCACCAGTGATTGATGCCATTCGTTCACGCGCGAATAGCTAATTTAGACACGTTTTTACCCTCCCTGTTGTTTTTTGAAGGCGCCTGAATGGCGCCTTCTTTTTTATTGCCTTAACTCACTTGGGTTGGCTCAATATCTTCGCTTGGATAGCAGCCCAGTACCTTAATGAATTTGGTAATACGGTTTAATTCTTCCAGCGCCCGGGTCATGGCGTAATCATTCAGGTTGGCAAATACATCCACATAAAACATTTCTTCCCACGGGTTGCCGGGAATTGGGCGGGATTCCAGCTTGGCCATGCTGATACCATGTTGTTTCAAGATCGTCAGGGCATCCACCAACGCACCTGGCTGCTGGCCAGTAAACATGATAAAGGTGGTCTTGGCAGGAATGGCTTTGGCTACTGTTACCGCCTTGCGCGCTACCACGATAAAACGGCTGACATTGTCACGTTGATTGGCTAAATCATTGGCCAGCACCTGCAAACCATAGATTTTGCCGCCCGCTTCGCCTCCGATAGCTACGATGGTTGGGTCGTTTTTTTGTTGCACGCGTTGGAAAGCATCCGAGGAGCTATCACAGTATTCGACCTTAACGTCGGATAAGCCAAGCAGGAACTGACTGCACTGGGCGATCACCTGTGGGTGAGCACAGATCTGACGGATTTGATTGAGATTGGTGCCCGCGATGCCCAGCACACAGTGATCAATCGGGTGAGTCAGTTCGCCAACAATGGACAAGCGGGTATGTTGCAGCAGATCGTAGACTTCATTGATGCTGCCCGACGATGTATTTTCGATAGGAAGCACCGCATAGTCTGCATGACCGGTTTCAACCGACTTCACAATCTGATTGAAGCTGTCGCAGCCAATATCGACGATCTGCTCTGCACGGCGGGTAAAATATTTATGGGTTGCCCAGTAACTGTAGGAGCCCTGTCCTCCTAAATACGCCACTTTAACGCTAGGGCCCTGCATGCCCTTCAGCTCGCCCTGTAACTTGGCTTGTTGTTGCAGCACGGAGTCTTCGATAATGACATGAAAGAGACGGGTCACGTAATGGGCATCTAATTCCAGCGGTTTGCCGGCTTCAATCAATCGCAGCAGCAACTCTTCTTCACGTTTTTGATCGCGAATGGCTTTATTTTGACTGAGCTTGGCATCCGCCACTGCCAATGCCAGCTTGCGGCGTTTAGACAGCAGTTCGAGCAATTGTTGATCGGTCTGCTGAATTTGCTCTCGTACTTCGTTTAGTTCCATGGGTTGCATGTCCTCGTTATCAACATTTTTGACTAAGCTGGCAAAAAAAAACCTCCCGACAGGGAGGTTTTAGTGTTCACGCGCCCGCGACTCACTACCTCCCGCATAGGGTGGTAAAGAGTGTAAAAAAGAAGCGGATGGCGATGTATCTGTTCATATAAATACTTTTATCAGTCTGGATGGCTAAAGTCAATGTTTAGATAGGTAGCTGCAAGCTATATGTTGCCGGCTCTGGCCACAAGGCGGATGGCCGCTCTTGCAGCCATAAGTCATGAACAGCCTGAGAACAGGGTGATAAAGGAAGGCCTGGTTACCCGGCTGGAATAGTCCGAGTGCCTTGTTCTTCATGGCAGGACACGACAAGGATGCGTTGAGACTGGCCGCCATCAGGACCTTGCATGTTGGCATTTGGCTATCGCTAGCCAGGGTCCATTTCAACCAACGTATATGCTAAACTCTGAGACATAAATCAGAAGGTTAGCATATATCAGGAGTATGGCATGGCGCCATTTAAAAAAGTCTGGGATCCGGCTGTGCGATTTTTTCATTGGAGCCAGCTGCTGTTATTAATTGGCCTGTGGTAC
>JAIUMG010000148.1 GCA_022565655.1 Alkalimonas sp. | reverse complement strand
GCCAGGCAAACAACGCCTTGCGGGCGCTGTACACCGCCAGACCACCGGCAAAGGTCAGGATTGATATAGCGGTCAGCCAGGGGTGCTGCTGCAGAACGCCCAAGTCATACGGGGTAAAATCGGTCGTCGGAGCGACATTGCCCAGCGCAGCCTGCACCACCGGCTGGACCAGCTGATGTAGCAGCACCTCGGGCCAGAAGCCAATCCACAGACACAGTGCCGCAAAGCAGGCCAGCGGCAGGTAGACCCAGCCGCTGATGGCGGGTAAAGGCCAGTTCGGTATATCCCGTGGCTTACCATTGAAAAAGGTATTGTGAAATAACCGGATGGCATAACCAACCGAAAACGCTGCGCCCAGAATCGCCAGCGCCGGAATAAGCACAGATAACCAACCTGAATCGGTGCTTTGAAAGCTCTCGACGATAAAGAGTTTTTTACTGAAGTAACCATTCAGATACGGCAAGCCAGCCATCGCAGCCGTCGGAATAAAACTGAGCACAGCCAGAAGTGGGTAATGCCGCGCCATGCCATTGATTTGCCGCAGATCGCGGGTACCGGCGGCTTTATCAATGCTACCGGCCATCATAAAGAGCGGCGCTTTAAACAGGGCGTGATTGATCAAATGAAACACCGCTACCGTCAATGCTGCTTCGCTACCATAGCCCAGCAGCAAGGTAATCAGGCCGAGATGACTGATGGTGGAATACGCCAGCAGCCCTTTCATATCATGCATAAAAATCGCCACGAAGGAGCCGACCAGCAAGGTGATAAATCCAATGGCCACCACCCAGTAGAACCAGACCTCGGCACCACTGAACACCGGGTAAAGCCGCATCATCAGAAAAATACCAGCTTTTACCATGGTCGCTGAGTGCAGGTAGGCCGATACCGGCGTGGGCGCCGACATGGCATGCGGCAGCCATAAATGAAACGGGAACTGAGCCGACTTGGTAAACACACCCAGTAAGAACAGCCCCAGCAGCCATGGGAAGGCGCTGTGCTGCTGCAGCAGTTCGCGCTCAGCCAGAATATCGCTCAGCTGGAAGCTGCCCACAATCGACCCCATCAGCAAGATGGCCGCCAGCAACGCCAGGCCACCACCGCCGGTAATAAACAAAGACAGCCGGGCACCACGGCGGGAAATCTGCTTCTGGCCGTAAAAGCCAATCAATAAAAAGGAAATCAGGCTGGTCATCTCCCAGAATACCAGCATAAACAGCAGGTTTTCAGACAACACGATGCCCAGCATGGCCATCATAAAGCCAAGGATCATGGCAAAAAATCGTGGTGCATCCGGTTTACCGGCAAAATAGTGGTGGGCATAGAAAATCACGCTGATGCCGATGCCGCTGATCAGCAAAGCAAATAAGGCTGCCAACGCATCCAGCCGCAAGGAAACCGCCAGCCCAAGCGACGGGATCCAGTCGTAATGAAACAGCAGCACCTGGCCAGCAAGGACCGCGGGCAGTAACTGCAGCAACAAGTAAAAAATCACTACCGGGGCCAACAGTGCAGACACAACCGCCGCTCGCGGTGAATGACGCAGCAGCAAAGGAGCCGGCAAGAAAAGGACAGGCAGCAGTAAAATCAGCAATAAAGTCATGTCGAACCTTGTTCTGACAGAAATTAGCCAGTTTCCAGCCAAAGCAGGATTTCTGGATGGAAAGACAGCCGTTTGGCCAAGCGGCGCTATTTTCCTTTATTCTGGCAGCAGGTTCAATCCTACCTTAGTGGAATTTAGCCATCTTTACATCTTTTTCTGGATATCTGTGTGCTAATTAGACTTTCTTCGCGCTGACGGCGTTTTGCGCGTGAAACGAGTCACGAATTTTGGTGATGCTAAAGGAGTATTTTCAGGCCTGTCTTTTCGAAGCGTTGCCGAACAGTTATGCTATTGATGATGCCACTGGGAGCCTGCATGCAAAAAACCATGAAACTGCTGACTTACTGGCAAGTAGCCTTGTTGCTGGGCTGCGTGCTGCTATCTACTTTTCTCACCGAGCAACTGGTGCGGCAGGATATTGCGTATGCGCGCGGTCAGCAGCTGGAGCAGCAAGTAGCGAATGCAGGCCATATCCGCTCTTTTTTAGAAACCGAATTGAATCGGGCTTTGCACCTGAACTTTGGTTTAACCGCCTACATTAAGGCGAAAGATGGCGATGTCACCGCTGAAGAGTTTGATTTACTGCTGCCTGAACTGGTCAAGCAAGGTCGCTATATTCGGAATATTGGTATCGCGCCAGACAATGTGTTGAGCTATGTGCACCCCATTCAGGGCAACGAAGGAGCTATTGGGCTGTATTACCCGGATATCCCGGAGCAGTGGCCAGCGGTAAAGGCCATCATCGAAAGCCGGCGAGGCAAGTTGGTTGGGCCCGTGCAGTTGATGCAAGGAGGAACCGGCTTTATTCACCGGGTGCCTGTTTTTATTCAAGATAACTACTGGGGCATTGTCAGCATTGTGCTTGATCCCACAGCTTTATGGCAGGAGCTGCAACTGATTGCCGATCGCTATGGCATTGATGCCGCCCTACGCACTAAGTTAGATGATGACCAGTTTAGTGCAGGCTTCTTTGGGCCAACCACGCTATTTTATGACGATAGCTTGTTGCTGACCCTGTCTATTCGTGGGGCAGAATGGCAGTTAGCCATTCGTTCCACCGATCCGCTGCGCACCCGGGCGGTTGAAATTCGCGTCATGGGGTATTCGGTATCGCTTTTGCTGCTGGCACTGCTGGCCTGGTTGACCTTTTCCCGACGGCTATTGCAGCAGTCCACCCACCAGCTTAAGCTGCAACAACAATACCTCACCACCGTGATGGATAATGTCGCCGATGCGATTGTGACCACGGATTCAGCCGGTCATATAGAGCAGATTAACCAGGCTGCATCCGATATTTTTGGCCTGGACATGTCGCAATTACAAGGGGTGCATTGGTCTTCGCTGCTGGATGACCCAACCGAGCAAGCTGCCTTGCTGGATGCAACCTCTTCGCCTCACAAATTAGTTATCACCCAAGGCCGCAACCGCTATGATCAGGCATTTCCTTTGTCGATTTCACGCTCTGAGGTCGATTTTAACCAGCTGAAAAAGAATGTCATTTTGCTGCGAGACATGACCGAGCAGCAAAAAGTGGATCGATTAAAGTCTGAGTTTGTCTCCACCGTCAGTCATGAACTACGGACACCATTAACCTCGATCAATGGCAGCATAGGTCTGATTCTGGGCGGGGTATTAGGTGCAGTCACTCCGCAAGTTAAACAACTGCTGCAAACCGCTTACGATAATTGTGCAGCGCTGACCCGCTTAATCAATGATCTGCTGGACATCGAAAAATTAGAGGCTGGCAAAGTCAGCTTTCAGTATCAACAGGTGCAGCTGAACGATGTGCTGCAAACAGCCATCGCAGCCAACCAGCCATTAGCCCACACGCAAAAAGTCTCGCTGCACCTGATGTGCCCGGATAACTCGATTCAGGTCTACCTGGACCCCGCACGCTTGCAGCAGGTATTAACCAATCTGATTTCCAATGCCATTAAGTTTACCCCGCATGAAGGTGAAGTCATCCTCAAGCTCAGTACTGACAAGGGGCAAGCCCTGGTCGAGGTGCTAGATGCCGGCCCCGGTGTTCCTGAACACTTTCAAAGCCAGCTGTTTCAAAAGTTCGCTCAAGCCGATAGTTCGGATCGTAAGCAACAGCCGGGGACCGGCCTTGGTCTTGCCATTTGCCGAGCCTTGATAGAACAAATGGGCGGACACATTGGCTACCGCAAGCGCGAGGGCGTTGGCAGCTGCTTTTACTTTACCTTTCCACTGGTCGATACACTGGAAAGCAATGACTACAGCCGTTCAACCTGAGCGAGAGCCATTTAATGGCAAAATAGAGATTTCCGCTTTTTTTTTTGGCATACTCGATTGGATTACCTGCTTGTCCGCCGTTTTTTTATTTGCAGGTTAAACACTGAAAACAATAATGATGCAGCCGTACCACGTGCGCTGCCACACTTCGTCCCGAAGGAGACTTTTTATGCGTAAAACCTTAATCGCAACAGCGATAGGAGCAGCACTTGCTCTATCCGCTTGTTCAGAGCAACCAAGCGCCCCACAAGATTTATCTGCCGATACCGCTGTTGAAGCCATGGCAGATGCCGCCGCTGAAAACCCATTTTTCCAGCCAAGCGTTTTGCAGTATGAAGCCCCGGATTTCCGTTTAATCGATGATGAGCATTTCATGCCAGCCTTTGAAGAAGGCATGAAGCAGCATATGGCAGAGATAGAAGCCATCGCCAACAACCCAGAGCCAGCGACGTTTGAAAACACCATCGTCGCGATGGAAAAAAGTGGTGCACTGCTAACTCGGGTATCGCGGGTCTTTTTTAACCTGACCGGCACCGATAGCAATGAGAAGCGTCGGGAGATTCAGCGTGAACTATCACCGCAACTTTCCGCTCACTCCGATAATATCAACCTGAACCCAGCCCTCTTTGCCCGGGTTGAAGCGATTTACAACCAGCGTGAGTCATTAGACCTGGATGCCGAATCAGCCCGTTTGCTGGACATTTACTACGATCGCTTTGTACGCTCTGGTGCGACGCTGACTGAAGAGCAACAGGTGAAAATTCGTGCCCTGAATGAAGAGCATTCCAACCTGACCACCCAGTTTTCACAAAATCAGTTGGCGATCACCCAAGATATCGCAGTCGTGGTTGATACCGTGGAAGAGCTGGATGGTTTATCCGACAGCCAAATCCGTGCAGCTGCCAATGCAGCCAATGCTGCCGGCCATGAAGGTAAATACCTGCTAAGCATCACCAATACAACTCGTCAGCCAATTCTGACCGATTTGAAAAATCGTGAGTTACGCCAGCGCGTCTGGGAAGCTTCGGCCTACCGTGGTACCTCTGGTGAGTTGGACAACCTCCCTATCGTTTCGCGTCTGGCACAAATCCGTGCTGAACGTGCCAACCTGCTGGGCTATGCCAACTGGGCCGAGTACCAGCTGGAAAACACCATGGCAGAAACGCCACAAAATGTACTGGACATGCTTAACAGCATGGTGCCGGCGGTGGTAGCCAATACCAAACAGGAACAAGTCGATATTCAGGAAATGATCCGCCGCCACGGTGGTGATTATGAAGTACAACCCTGGGACTGGGAATACTACGCCGAACTGGTTCGCCAGGAAAAATACGACCTGGATGAAAACGAAGTGAAGCAATACTTCGAGTTCAACCGTGTACTGCACGATGGGGTCTTCTACACCATGGAGCGGTTGTATGGCATCCGCTTTGAGCCACGGCCGGATTTACCCGTCTATCATGAAGATGTAGAGGCCTATGAAGTATTTGATCACGATGGCACCAGCCTGGCCATCTTCTACGCCGACTACTTTGCCCGTGAGGGCAAGCGAGGTGGTGCCTGGATGAGTTCATTCGTCGGCCAGTCGCACCTGCTGGAGAAAAAGCCAGTGGTGGTGAATGTGATGAACATTCCTAAAGCACCGGATGGCGAGCCGACCTTGATCAGCTACGATCATACCACCACCATTTTCCACGAGCTGGGCCATGGTATTCACGGTATGTTTTCCAATGTGAAGTATCCGAGCTTAGCAGGTACCGCCGTGTCGCGTGACTTCGTTGAGTTCCCGTCTACCTTTGAAGAGGATTGGGCCGCCCACCCAGAGGTACTGGCCAACTATGCCAAGCACCATGAAACCGGTGAGCCGATCCCAGACGAGCTGCTGGAAAAAATCATGCAGTCGCGCAGTTTCAATCAAGGCTTTGACACTCTGGAGTACATCGCCGCGTCGTTCCTGGATATGGAGTGGCATATGCTGACAGCCGATCAACCTTTGCAAGAAGATGTTGAGGCTTTTGAAGCCGCCGCACTAGCAAAGTACGGTGTTGATATGCCAGCGGTACCGCCACGCTATAAGTCGACCTATTTTAACCATTCAATTGGTGGTGGTTACTCGGCCGGTTACTACGCATACATGTGGAGTGAAATTCTGGCCGCTGATGCCTTTGCCTATGTGCAAAGCCAGGGCGGTCTGACCCGTGAGAACGGCGATCATTACCGCAAGAACATTCTGGAAGTGGGTAACTCACGGCCGCCAATGGAATCTTACATCAAGTTCCGTGGCCAGGAGCCAACCACTGAAGCACTGTTGATCCGCCGTGGCCTGAAAACACAAATCGACTAATTGTCGAGCCAAGGGTATCGCATCAAGCCAGCCGCACAGGCTGGCTTTTTTATGCCGACCATGGCCTGATGTGACAAAAGCTAGCCCATAAAAAAACGCAGCTCACTGGCTGCGTTTTTGTTGCTGTTTTGCTAGCGACAGCTTATAACTGAGGGCCGGCGGCGACCAGGGCTTTGCCTTCGTCGTTGTCGGTGAACTTCTCAAAGTTGTTGATAAAGCGCTGGGCCAGATCTTTGGCTTTGGCTTCCCACTCAGCTGCATCCGCATAAGTTTCGCGTGGATCCAAAATACCATCTTCCACATCATGCAAATGCGTTGGCACTGCCAGGTTGAAATATGGTAATTGCATAAACTCGGCGTTCTCAATGCTGCCATCCAAAATAGCATCAATGATGGCACGAGTGGCTTTGATGGAGATACGCTTGCCAGTGCCATTCCAGCCGGTATTGACCAGATAGGCTTCTGCTCCGGCTGCTTCCATCCGCTTCACCAAAACTTCAGCGTACTTGGTTGGGTGCAGGCTTAAAAAAGCCGCACCAAAACAGCTGGAAAAGGTTGGCGTTGGCTCCGTGATACCACGCTCGGTGCC
Organism: Alkalimonas sp.; assembly: GCA_022565655.1. Taxonomy (GTDB): domain Bacteria; phylum Pseudomonadota; class Gammaproteobacteria; order Enterobacterales; family Alteromonadaceae; genus Alkalimonas. The sequence continues at coordinate 1,346 of JAIUMG010000148.1, read as the reverse complement.
TGCTAACTTAGCCGTAAAGCCAGACAGGAAGTGGTATTTGGTTTGCTCTTTGGTCAGCTTGGCAACCGGCGGCAACACGCCGAAAGCATCGGCTGTTAAGAAGATCACTTTCTTGGCATGGCCGGCTTTGGAAACTGGCTTAACGATATTATCGATGTGATGGATCGGATAAGACACCCGGGTATTCTCGGTTTTCGAGCTATCATCAAAGTCGATCGTGCCGTCAGCTCGCACCGTCACGTTTTCCAGTAAGGCATCGCGGCGAATGGCGTTGTATATATCCGGCTCGTTTTCTTTCGATAGATTGATGGTTTTGGCGTAACAGCCCCCTTCAAAGTTGAAGATGCCATCATCATCCCAGCCATGTTCGTCGTCACCAATCAGCTGACGTTTTGGATCAGTCGATAAGGTCGTTTTGCCGGTACCGGATAAACCGAAGAACACCGCCACGTTGCCGTCTTCACAGACATTGGCAGAGCAATGCATCGACGCAATGCCTTTCAGTGGCAGATAGTAGTTCATTAGTGAGAACATACCTTTCTTCATTTCGCCACCGTACCAGGTACCACCAATCAGCTGAATACGCTCGGTCAGGTTAAAGGCAACAAAGTTCTCGGAGTTCAGGCCATGCTGCTGCCAGTTTGCGTTGGTGCACTTGGCACCATTCATCACCACGAAGTCGGGCTGGTAACTTTTCAGCTCGTCATCCGTCGGGCGAATAAACATGTTCTTAACGAAGTGCGCCTGCCAGGCCACCTCAGTGATAAAGCGCACAGATAAGCGGGTATCCGGGTTGGCGCCACAAAAGGTATCGACCACAAACAAGCGCTTACCGGATAATTGCGTGGTCACTAAACCTTTTAAATCAGCCCAGACTTCCGGCGAAATCGGCTTGTTGTCGTTTTTGCCCTGATCGGCCCACCACAAGGTATCGCGTGTGGTGTCATCGCGCACAATGTACTTGTCTTTCGGTGAACGGCCAGTAAAGATACCGGTATCCACAGCGACAGCGCCCAGGCTAGTGACTTTTCCCTGCTCATAACCTTCGAGATCTGCACGAGTTTCTTCGGCAAATAACTGATCATAACTGGGGTTATAAACGACTTCCGTGACATCTGTGATGCCATATTGGCTCAGATCCAGATCGGACATGATGTAGGCTCCTAAGGGTACTGTAGATAAGGGTGCAGTCTCTAGGCGGACTTAAAATTCATTTTTTGATGTGCCTGACAGCTCCGCTGCCTAAAAAACACTCGGGCATAATACCGTTTTTGAGCTGGAAAAGATAGGTTTTGATCACTTAGAAATGCTCCCATATCAAGGCATGCCGCGGCCTATGCTGATTT
>JAIUMG010000147.1 GCA_022565655.1 Alkalimonas sp. | reverse complement strand
TAACAGCCCGGGGCGCAGTTGCATTGATCGGGCCGCTTAATTCGCTGTGACAAAGCAGGAAGTCGATGAGTGCGACCATGTCGTCAAGATGGATCCATGACATGTACTGCTGACCATCACCCATTTTACCGCCTAAGCCGAGCTTAAATGGCGGTACCATCTTTTTTAATGCGCCGCCGTTCTCTGCCAGCACAATCCCTGTGCGTAGTAAGCACACCCGCGTGTGCTCACTGGCTGCGCGTTGCGCCAGGTTTTCCCAGCGCGCACAAATATCATGACTGAACTCAGGATAAAAATCGGTATGGCTTTCATCAATCCGGTTGGCATCTTGCCGTCCATAAAAGCCAATGGCTGAACCGCTGATCAGCACCTTGGGGGCGGGGTTGGCTTGCTGAATTTTCTGGCTGAGTTGGTCTGTCAGATCCCAGCGACTATGGCAAATTCGTTTTTTTTGCTTGTTTGTCCAGCGTTTATCAGCAATCGGCTCGCCCGCTAGGTTGATCACCGCGTCATAGCGACTGATGTCTAGTTGCTCGATGGATTTACAACAAACGATTTGATGGCCGAATAGGTTCTTCACCTTTTCAGCCGAGCGACTGAATACGGTGATTTCATGGTCGGGTTGCCAGCGCTTAACCAGAGCCTGACCAATAAGACCGGTGCCGCCAGTGATAAGAATATTCATAGCCGTTCCCTGTTGTCGTGTGCTATTCAGTATAGTGCTAGTTTGGCTTTTTGTTGACAGATAACTCCATGGATACCGAATCGGCAAAACGCAGCGCATGGGGTTTATCGATTTCAACCTGGGCGTACAGCACGGATGCATGCTCAGCCGTAATTGCCAGGACGTCAGCTGTCAATTTTTCCAACAGTGAAAAACGGTTCTCTTCAACAAACTGTATAATACGTTTGGTAATGGTGCGATAATTCAGAGCCTTGCTCATGTCATCACTGTTGGCAGCGGCATCAGCAAGGTATTGAATTTTGGCATTGATTACGACATCCTGCTTGTTGTTGATTTCATCTTCGTTGATGCCAATATAGGTGCGTAACCGAAGGTTTTTAATGCGAATGATAGCGGGGTTAAGTTCCATTGAGCTCTTATCCTGACATAAATAGTTGCTGTTCATACGTTTATTAAGCCTTTACCGATCAAAGAATGCAAGGATGTTTATGACAACCGCCGTAGAAACGAACGCAACAAAACTACTGGTAGCTTGTGCCGCGCTGGTTATTATTCTGGCGGGTATAAAGGCTGCTGCTGCTATCGTTGTGCCATTCCTGTTGGCCATTTTTATTGCGATTATTTGCAGTCCCTTAATTCAGTTACTGCACCGCTGGCATGTACCAAAACTGGTGTCGATTTTAATCGTGATTGCACTCATCGTTTTGTTTGGTACCGCTTTAATCGGTATTGTGGTGCAATCAATGATTGAGTTATCGCGTTCCTTGCCAGAGTATCAGGCCCAGTTGAATAATGCCTTGCTACTTATTTTGAATCGGTTGGCTGACTATAATTTGGTGATTGAGCCAAGGCAGCTGCTAAGCTATATCAATCCGGGCTCGGCTATCTCACTGGCAACCAATACTCTGGCTAGCCTGGGATCGATGCTTACCAGTACTTTGCTGATTGTCCTGATTGTAGTCTTTATGTTGTTAGAGGCGCACAGTATCCCTGCTAAAGTTCAGTTGGCGATGAAAAAGCCCACGGAACGTCTGACTCAAATCAGCCACTTCTTGCAGTCAGTAAACCGTTATATCGCCATTAAAACCATCATGAGCTTGCTTACCGGCGTTGTGGTCGGTCTTCTGTTGTGGTTGCTTGGTGTCAGTTACGCCCTATTATGGGGCGTTTTGGCATTCCTGCTGAATTACATTCCAAATATTGGTTCTATTATTGCGGCTGTGCCTGCCGTATTCATGGCTTTTGTGGATGGTGGTTTCAGCCTGGCGTTTGGCACCGCAGTGGTGTTTATTGCAGTGAACTTGCTGATTGGCAATATGCTGGAGCCTCGCTTTATGGGGCGCGGCCTGGGCTTATCAACCCTGGTGGTGTTCCTGTCATTGATTTTTTGGGGCTGGATGCTGGGTACGGTAGGAATGCTGTTAAGTATTCCATTAACCATGATCGTGAAAATCGGCCTGGAAAACTCAGAAAGTGGCCGTTGGGTGGCTATTTTGCTCGACTCGGAAGAGCAGGTTCAGGCCAAAAAAACTGCTTTAGAACAGCAAAATCAGCCGGATACGGACTCGGATTTGAGCGGTGAGTTGAAGTAATCCAGTAATTACCGGGCTGCCAGTGATTCCAGATCAACGGTACGCTGGGTGATCAGCTTTAATTGGCATTGTTTGTATAAAGCCGCTCCCGCTTGTACGTCGGGTAACTGCAATTGATATTGCCAGCGGCAATGTTGTTCTTTCATCTGTTGAAAGCTTTCTCTGGCATTGAGATAACTGTTTAGTGCTGCCGGTCGTCCGGTGCGCTGCCGGTGCTGCTGCAGTGCAAATTCGTGATGTTTTTCCCACTGCTCAAGCTCACGCCTGGCTTTGACCAGTTCTTGATCAAAACAACTTAGCTGCTGATGGTAACGTTCTTGCTGACTGCCTGTTTCGGGCCATGGGCAGACCGGTTCGGTTGCACCAACATGCAGAGCAACGATGGCAACACTTGCTGAAATCAGTCGGAGCATGGTGCTATATCCTCTTTCAGAGTTTTGATCAGACATCCGGGAAGCTAACGGTAAAGCTGGCTCCACCTAACTCACTATGGTGAATGGTCAGCTGTCCATTATAAGAACTAACCAGCTCAGAGACAATGGATAAGCCAACACCATGCCCTTCATGATAGGTATCGAGCCGGGTACCCCGCTCAAATAACTGTTGCCGCTTTTCCTCTGGAATGCCAGGGCCATCGTCTTCTACCTGGATCTGAAGTGGGTGATCCTGGATGGTCAGACGGACCTGTTGTTTGCAGGCTTTACAGGCGTTATCCAGTAAATTACCCAGGATCTCCATCATGTCGGTTTCATCGCCTTTAAAACTTGCATCATCCGGGCACTGCACTTCGATTTGACAGCCTTTGTGGTGGTAGATCTTCTGCAGAGCACCAACCATCTTATCCAGCAGAGGAGTCAATTGAATTTGTTTTTTCCAGACATCCTGGCCCGAGCTGCTGGCTCGTTTTAATTGATGATCAATCATCGCACTGATGCGATCCAGCTGCTCTCGCAGCTCCGGCTGTTCACTGAGCGCTGAGGTATTCAGCACGGCCAATGGCGTCTTTAGGGCATGGGCTAAATCGCTAAGGTGATGGCGATAGCGTTGTTTCTGGCGATTCTGGCTGGCAAGCAACAAATTTAAATCTTCTTTCAGCGCCATCAGTTCGGTCGGGTAGTTGCCGGTCAACTGCTCTTGTTTACCGCTTTCGACCCGACGAATTTCATTGTCTAGTACCGAGAGTGGCCGAGTGGTCCAGCGATAGGCTAATAGCATCACCAGCAATAGCACCAGAGCGATGCCTAGATACCAGCGTATTAAGGTTCGCAAAAAACTCTGATGCGGGGTATTCAGCAGGCGATCGGCTTGCACCACATGCACCGTTAATGGGATGGTATGGTCACCCTGATCAAACAGCAGTGCAATGGATAGCACCCAGAATTGTTGCTGATGCTGGGTTTCGGCACGGAAGTCGCTCTTGCCGGGTAACAGCTGTATCAGCTCGGGCTCGAATGCTTGTGTGATGGAAGAGTCGGATTGCCAAAGAATGGTGTCTTCATTGGTAATAAAGGCACTTAGGCCTGAGTTGGGTCTGGAGAAGTCGGGCGCTAATGCAACATTGCTCAGTTGGACTTTATCAGCACTGACCGAAATTTCCGAGAGGATGGAGTATAAATGAACTTCCAGTTTCTGCTCGGTATTGCTGACCAATTGCATGTAGAAGGCGCGTTCAATCGCGATAAATGAACTCGGTAGTAAAAAAGCGAACAGCAGCAGACTGATCAGCCCCTGTCGCAGTTTCAGTGATAAGCTCATTTATTTTACGGCCATGGTAAAGCGGTAGCCCCGGCCTCGTAGCGTTTCTATCGGTTTTAGTTCGGCTTCAGGATCAAGCTTTTTGCGCAAGCGCAATACAAAGACCTCAATGACATTGCTGTCCAAGTCAAAGTCCTGATCATAAATGTGTTCGGTCAGCTCGGTTTTAGAAATGACTTTATTCGGGTTCATCATAAAGTATTCCAGTACCTTGTACTCGTAGGCTGTCAGGCTGATTTCCTGTTCATGCAGCCAAACTTGCTGAGTACGGCTATTCAGATCAATTGGCCCGGACGACAAGGTTGGGTCAGGCTGGCCAGCTGCGCGGCGGATCAATGCATTGCAACGAGCCAACAATTCTTCCATATGAAAGGGCTTGGTCAGATAGTCATCGGCACCGGCATCCAGGCCTTCGACTTTTTCTTGCCAGCTACCGCGAGCGGTCAGAATAATAATGGGAGTTTTAATGTCTTTTTTTCTGGCTTTGCGGATCAGGCTCAGGCCATCCATTTGCGGCAGGCCAAGATCAATAATGGCAAGATCATAGGGATACTCGCTGATTTTAAAATCACCATCACGTCCATCAAAGGCCATATCTACACTAAACTGTTGCTCAGCCAGATGGTTACGTATCTGGTTAGCCAGCAGCTGTTCATCTTCAACGACGAGAATACGCATTAACGATCATCCTTAGTTATCCGTCCGGTGCGGCGATCAACCAGTAAGGTGACGACACGACCATCATGCTGCAGTACGCGAACACGGTAGTGTTGCGACTCGGTTTTAACGTTCAATACCCGGCCTGGATATCGTTGCAGAGCAAGCTCTGCAGCTTGCTCTTTATCGATAGATGCGCGGTTGGCATCAACCGACAGGGGGGTTGCTAACAGCAAGGCAGTCAAAACCAAAATTGCTGTACGTCGTAACATAGTTACCTCCACAAAATAGTGCCTTGCATCAAGCGATTAGTAACCAGGACGCACACGTACTTGTACCGGTAAACGAGGGCCTGGGTCATAATCCAATACTGTTTTATAGTTACGCCCTCTAAGGCGGTAACTGACTTCATAGCCATCCAGAATATGACGATACTCTACCGAACTATTGATAGGACGGCAACGCTGTTGATGCACCACCTGGGGCTGACGATTCTGTCGTTGCACGTCGTTGACAACGGCACCGCCAAGAACGGCTCCAGCGGCCATACCAACGCGCTTGTTGCTTTTGTTATGCCCGATAGCATGACCTAAAGCTCCGCCGACGATGGCGCCTAAAACGACCGGTGTTTTATCCTGCGATGCATGGCCACGATATTGCACCGTTTCGGTATAGCATTGCTGTCGTGGCTGATGGGTGGCTACGGTACGATAAATCGGTTCAACCTGAGTGACTCGGGCGTATTCAATGTGTTGGCCATGAGCAAAAACTGGTGTAGCTACGATGGCTGAAAGGGTAACAATCACAGGGAGCAGTTTCATAATAAGCACCTCGCGCTTTAGTTGACCTTATCAGCATACGTCAGGCTGGCTTAATTGTGGCTGAACCATAACGGCGGGTGATGACAATTTTATTGCGTATAAATGTTGATCATTTCATTTTTTTGGATATATTTATAGTTACCTGAGTTAACAAAAGGTTTATTTAACGTGTTTTTTGGTTTTATTCAGGGAGTCAGCAGTAAAAGCACTGGGCTTGATTAAGCTATAAATGACCTGTACATGGAGTTTAAAGGAATGAAAACAATCGTATTTGCATGCAGTGTGGTTTTACTGGCATTGGCTTCAAATCAGTTGATTGCTCTTGAAGCTCAGCCACAACAGACATTAACGCAACAACAGGAGGCTGGGGCGGTTCAAAAAGTCAATTTGAACAAAGCTTCGGCTGAGCAGCTCACTTTGATCCCTGGCATTGGTAGCCAGAAAGCTCAGGCTATTCAAAACTATATCGCTGAGCACGGGGCGATTCGAAGTGAGCAGCAGTTAACGGAAGTGCGGGGCATAGGAAACAAGCTGGCAGCGACGGTCGCCCAGTATGTGCACTTTGATGAGTGATAGCTGCAGCAAGGTCATGGGTGATCAATGATCGCCCATGACTTTCATTTGCTCATTGGCCCAGTTGACGGCTTCATGGTAGGCATCAGGCACTTTATCACTGGCCAGCTGTAAGCGTTCTATCACTGCCGTAGCTTCTGACCAGTGCGCTTGTTCGTACAGCTCCATCAAGTTCAAATAATCTGCCAGTACGCCTTGCTTTTCTACCAATGCATCTTTGATCTCTTTCGCTAACGGCAGCTTTTCCATGACCGACTCAATTGGCTCATCCAATAGGGCGTCCATCAATGACATCATGCCCGTGAGGTACGCTTTGGAGCAATCGCTGCCGTGAAGCTGAGCCAAGCCTTCGGAAAATTTTGCCCGGGTCATGGAAAGGCGCATCAGTTCAGCTGGCTTGTCGCTACTAATTTGCGCGGTAAATAACAGAGATAAAAACTTCTTTAACTCAAGCTGTCCTAGCACGACTAAGGCTTGTTTGATGGTTGCGATTTCAGCCCGGCGCTTAAAAATAGGGGAGTTACTGTAGCGCAGCAACTTATAAGATAAACTGATATCACGCTCAAAAATGGTGGTCACCGCGGCTAAATCGATTTCTGACTTGGAGGTTTCATACAAAAGCTCAGCCAAGGTCATTTGGGCCGGTGATAGCGCTTTCGTTTGCATCATTTCAGGTTTTGAAAAGAAAAACCCCTGAAAGTATTCAAAGCCAAGTTCCATCGCTGTGTCAAATTGCTCGTTGGTTTCTACTTTTTCGGCTAAAAGTTTTATGTGTGGGTAGTCAGCAATAGCAGCTTTCACGGTATGGATGGTATCTATACTTGTATTTAGCCAATCTATCTTGATGATATCTATAAATGGGTAAAAATGACGCCAGACCGACTTATGCTCATAATCATCCAGTGCCAGCAGGTAACCTTTCTCTTTTAGTTCCTGGCACTCGGCCAACAACCGCTTGCCAGGCTGAATGGTTTCCAAGATTTCTACCACGATTTGCTCTTTTGGCAACATGGCTGGGTATTTCTTTTGTAAGGTATCTAGGGTGAAATTTATAAAGCCGGGTTTATCCCCAAGAAAATCGTCCAGATTAAAAGAAAACTGGCTGCCTTCAATCATTTTGGAGGTGGCTTCATCGCCATCAATTTCAGGAAAAACATTTTCCAGACTGTCTCTGAATAGTAACTCATATGCAAAAAGCTCTTTATTTCGATCCAGGATGGGCTGACGTGCGGCATAAAAATACATAGAAGCCATCTTCCTCGCGATTTACTGATAGGTGCGGTACAAATAAAATAGAGATTGATTAAGGTTATAGCGTTTCTGAATGGCGCTGACAAGCGAAAATAAAGCTTTTTCAGGGCATAAAAAAGCCCCTGAACGTTAGCTCAGGGGCTCGCAGATTGTATTCAACTATTCCATATCTGTTTCTAAGCGCCGTTCCATTCTTTCGAAATCTTGCTGGATACTTGCTGTCGGTGGTTGCGTGAGCTTACTGACGATATAAATTGTCAGGGCGCTAAGCAGTACTCCAGGAACGATCTCATAGACATAGCTGCCCAGTGTGTCGCCAGCGATGGTCAGCGGTGCATAAATCCAGAACAACACGGTCCCTGCGCCAACCAGCATACCGCTAAGGGCACCGGCGTAGGTCATTCGTTTCCAGTACAAGCTGAAGATGATCAGCGGCCCAAAGGCTGCTCCAAAGCCAGCCCAGGCATTGCCCACTTGCGATAGCAAGTTTTGGCTTGGGTTCAGCGATAAGCCAATGGCGGCCAATGCAACGATAAATACAGAGATTCGCCCCACCAATACTTGCTCTTTATCCGAAGCATCGCGGCGTAAAAACGCCAGATAAAAATCTTTGGTTAAAGAGCTTGAAGTAACGAGCAACTGCGAAGAAATGGTGCTCATAATGGCAGCCAGGATCGCAGCCAGTAAGAAGCCACCAATCAGTGGATTAAATAGAATTTGCGATAAGACGATAAAAATAGTTTCCGGATCGGCTAGTTGGCCTGCATTGTCCAGATAAGCTGCCGGGCCAAGGTTACCGGTTTGAGTGACCATGTAC
>JAIUMG010000146.1 GCA_022565655.1 Alkalimonas sp. | reverse complement strand
GTCGCAACGTGCTGATTTATTTTTCACCGGAAGTGAAAGCGAAAATTATCCGACAATTTGCCGGGGTGCTTGCGCCGCGCGGCTTCTTAATTCTTGGTGCATCCGAGTCGCTTTCTAGCATCAATACTGACTTTGAAATGATCCGTTGTAACCCTGGGATTATCTACCGCAAGAAAGTCTGATCCTCTCTAATGCACCTGAAGCTGTGGTCTGAAATCCACTCCTTCAGGTGTTCCTAACCTGAAAAAACAATATTGGCCTGAGTTTTGCTTCGTTATCCACATAGCTGGTTGAACGAGGTGATTGTAATGTCGATTAGTTTTGCAAATGCACTGGGTATCCACCCTGAAGCCATGATGATCCGCGAGAAGCGCACCCAGGTATTGGCTGAAAATATTGCCAATGCCGATACGCCGGGTTTTCGCGCTCGTGATATTGATTTTCAGCAAGCTCTTAGCAATGCGCAGAGCAAGCAAAATCAATCCATCAGCCGTACGCATGAAAAACACTTTCATATCGATAGTTCGATACGCAAAGAGATGCAGTACCGTAACCCTGATCAACCAGATACCGGTGATGGTAACAGTGTTGATATCCACCGTGAACGCAATCAGTTTATGCAAAATGACCTGGCCTACCGTACCAGTTTGCAGTTTTTGGATGGTCGATTCAAAAATTTGACAAAAGCAATTAAAGGACAATAGTAATGAGCTCCTTCAAAGTATTTGATATCGCCGGCAGCGGCATGACGGCACAGTCTGTGCGCCTGAACACGACGGCCAGCAACATGGCCAATGCCAATAGCATTAGCAGCAGTGTTGAAGAAACCTACCGAGGTCGCCATCCGGTATTTGCTGCTGAACTGGCCGAAGCAAAACGGATGCAGGGACAAGTTTCTGGTGTCAATGTACTCGGCATTGTTGAATCGGATGCACCGCTTAACGTGGAATACAACCCGAACCATCCGTTGGCAGATGAAGATGGTTACATTTACAAGCCGAACATCAACGTTATGGAAGAAATGGCCAATATGATTTCGGCCACTCGTGCTTATGAAACCAATGTCAATACTGCAGATGCAGCCAAAAAAATGCTGATTCGTACCCTGCGGTTAGGTCAGCAACAATAACGGAGTCTGAGTGATGACGACTATCAACTCACTTAGTGGTCTAGAACGTTGGGATACTGAAGATAAAGTACCGGAAAAAAATAACGGGGCTTTAACTCAGGAAGACTTTTTTGCACTGCTAACACAGCAACTTGCGTTTCAAGACCCGACCAAGCCGGTAGAGAATGATCAGATGATCGCTCAGATGACTAACTTTACCATGGCTGATGGCATCAGTTCGCTGAACAAAAACTTTCAGAGTTTTGCCGATAGCATGAGCTCAAACCAGGCTCTGCAAGCTTCAAGCCTGGTCGGGCGTTCGGTGTTGGTGCCATCAGATCAAATGGTGTTTAACGGCCAGGATTTATCGCGTGGCATCATCGATTTTGAGCAGCGAGCTACCAACGTCAAAGTGCGTATTGAAAGGCCGAATGGTGAGCTGGTCCAGACAGTGACCATCCCAGAAGTGCAGGCGGGTAAATTTGACTTTGTTTGGGATGGCACCAATGCCAATGAAGAGCCGATGGAGCCAGGTGTTTACAATATTAAGGTAGAAGCCAACATCGGTGGAGAGAATCAATCGATGCCGGCATTGGTGTATGCGCCGGTTTCAAGTGTCAGTTTAGGTCAATCAGGTAAAGGGATCACCTTGAACCTGGTTGGCCTTGGTGCGTTTAAGTTAGCAGATGTAAAAGAGATTTCTTACGGTTAAGCAGGCCAATGCTATTACCTGGTAAAATGAGGTGACTTATGAGTTTTAATATCGCGTTAAGCGGCCTGGCCGCAGCACAAAAAGATTTAGATACTACGGCAAACAACATTGCCAACGTCAATACCACCGGCTTTAAAGAGTCCCGCGCTGAATTTGCAGATGTGTATGCAACATCAATTTTTGCTTCGGGCAGAACCAAAGTCGGCGACGGTGTGACTACCTCGGTGGTGGCGCAGCAGTTTAATCAGGGTTCATTGGCCTTTACCAATAACTCATTAGATTTGGCAATCACCGGTGAAGGTTTCTTCGCTACAGCACCCGATCGATTGTCTGGAGATTTAACCTATACCAGAGCAGGTAACTTCAAACTTGATAAAGATAATTTTATTGTTGATAATCGCGGCAACTTCTTGCAGGGGTTTAGTGTCGATCCTGAAACAGGTCAAAACCAGTCCGTCAGCCTGAGTACCACTCAGCCTATTTCCATTCCAACGACGGCTGGTGCGCCGCGCGCAACCAATAATGTTTTTGTCACGGCTAACTTAAACTCTTCCGAAGTGAATATTGGCGCGGCCTTCGATGCGACGGATCCTGCAACTTATAGTCATTCAACTTCAGTGACCGTATACGATAGTTTGGGTGAGTCACATATTGTCTCCATGTATTTTGTGAAAACGCCAACTGTCGGAGAGTGGGATGTGCATGCAGTGTGGGATGATGTGACAGCAGCACCTTTTGGCCCAACTACACTAGAGTTTGACTCCGCTGGTGAGTTGGTTATTCCAGGCCCGCCACCAGCCCCTCCTGTATTGACCCTTGATAATGCGCTTTTGAATGATCCAGCGAACGGTTATTTAACCAATGGCGCTCAGTATCTAAATGATGTGGTGATCAACTTCCGCGACCCTGCTGGCATTCGCACCCCCACGCAGTACGCGGCACCCTTTGATGTCACAAACCTAAGCCAGGATGGTACTACAGTCGGTAATTTGACTGGTGTGGATATTGATGCCTTTGGTCGCGTTTTGGCCACTTACAGTAATGGTGACGAAGAGTATTTAGCTCAGGTGACCTTGGTGCAATTTGCCAATGTGCAAGGCTTGAAGCAGGTTGGCAATACCTCATGGCAACAGACCATTACTTCGGGTGAACCGATTGCAGGGCAGGCCAATGTGGGCACCTTCGGAGCCATTAACTCATCGGCGCTAGAGCAGTCCAATGTGAATTTGACCACTGAGTTGGTCGACCTGATATCTGCTCAGAGAAACTTTCAGGCTAACTCCCGGGCACTTGAAGTGAACAGTACCTTGCAACAAACGGTACTGCAGATCCGCTAAATTAGTCGTTCAATTGCAGCCACCTTCGGGTGGCTTTTTTTTGGCTATTTTTCTGGCATTAATGTTGCATTGTTTATGCATAGGATCGTTATTAAGCAATAGCTCAGGAGTCAACCATGGATAACTTGCTCTACATTGCCATGAGCGGGGCTAAAGAAAATCAGCATGCCATCGCGGTGCGAGCCAATAATTTGGCGAATACCGGCACCACTGGCTTTAAAGCTGACTTTGAGCAGGCGCGCGCCATGCAAGCCTTCGGTGCCGGTTTACCGACCCGGGTTTTCTCAATGACCGAGCGACCAGGCCACAACTTTGAGGCTGGACCGTTGAAGATGACAGAGCGTGAACTGGATGTTGCCATAAAAGGGGATGGCTGGTTTGCGGTGCAAAGTGCCGATGGCTCTGAAGCCTACACACGTTCAGGTAGCCTGCAAATTAATGCCTTTGGCATGCTGGAAACTGCCAGTGGCTTGCCTGTCATGAGCGAAGGTGGGCCCATTCAGCTGCCATTGCCACTGGCCAAATTGGAAATAGGTCAGGATGGTACCATTACGGTACTCCCCCAGGGCGCGCCTCCGGAAGCTTTGTTTGAAGCAGGCCGTATTAAGTTGGTGAAACCTGAACTAACAGAGATTGAAAAAGGCAATGATGGTCTGTTTCGTCGCAAAGATGGTGAACCAGAAGACGAAAGTGTTGAAGTGGCCATTATTAACCAGGCGCTTGAAGGCAGTAATGTCAATGCCATTGCAGAGATGACGCACATGATCAGTCTGCAACGACAGTTTGAAATGCAAGTCAAGATGATGACCAATGCCAAACAAATCGATCAGAAGCAAGATTCGCTTCTGTACATCATGGGTTAAGCTGAGGAGGCTGTTATGCATCCAGCATTATGGATCAGTAAAACCGGTTTAGACGCCAAGCAGCGTGATATATCGGTGATTTCCAATAACCTGGCCAATGCCAGTACGGTTGGCTTTAAAAAAAGCCGCGCGGTGTTTGAAGATTTACTCTATCAGAATGTCAATCAGCCTGGGGGGCGCTCTTCACAGAACTCAGAGCTGCCCAATGGCTTGATGATTGGTGCAGGTACTAAAGTTGTTGCGACGCAAAAGAACTTTACGCAGGGCAATATGATTACCACGGAAAACAGCTTGGACATGATGATCCAGGGCCATGGTTTTTTTGAAATCCTGATGCCTGATGGCAATATTTCGTATACCCGTAATGGCCAGTTTACCGTGGATCAAGACGGCAACCTGGTGACCTCTGGCGCTGGTTTTCCTTTGGAGCCGAATATTGTGGTGCCACCTGAGGCCACTGGTATCACAATTTCACAAGATGGTGAGGTGTCTGCTCGTCTGCCAGGTCAGGCAGATAATGCGGTGCTTGGCCAAATAACCGTCACCAACTTTATCAATCCGGCTGGCCTGGAACCGATTGGTCAGAACTTGTTCCGTGAAACAGCAGCCAGTGGCGACCCGGTTCAGGGGATCCCTGGTTTAGAGGGGTTGGGTCTGATTGTGCAGGGAGCGTTAGAGACATCCAATGTCAATGTAACCGAAGAGCTTGTCAGTCTGATAGAAAGCCAGCGTGTTTATGAAATGAACTCAAAAGTCATTTCAACGGTTGATCAGATGCTTGGCTTTGCGATTCAGCAATTGTAATGCTGCGAGGTGGGTATGCGTATTATTATCTTTTTATTGGCATGGGGAGCCTTGCTGGGTTGTTCGAGTATGCAGCCACCTATGCCAGACGATCCTTTTTATGCACCGATGCCGGCAGGGCCGGCAGCGCGGCCAATTCAGCAAACAGGCTCTTTATTTGCTCAGAAATATTCCAATAGTCTGTATTCAGATAGCCGGGCTCGCTTTGAGGGCGATATCATTACGGTGGTACTGCGCGAACGCACTCAGGCATCGAAAACAGCCAAAACTGAGTCTAAAAGAGACAGCAGTACCCAGGTTGACCCAATGATTGGCCTGGGGGGGCGGAATGTCTCCATTGCTGGCAATACCCTGCAATTTGGCATGGACAGCAGCAGTGATTTTCGCGGGGACTCTAAAGCGGACCAAAGCAACAGTCTAACGGGTAACATCACTGTGAATGTTGTGCAAGTACAACCCAATGGCAATCTGGTGATCCGTGGGGAAAAATGGCTCAAACTGAATACAGGTAAAGAATACATTCGTTTGACCGGGATTATCCGACAAGAAGATGTCGACCTGAATAACACGGTTGAATCAAATAAGATTGCCAATGCCCGTATCGAGTACAGTGGCACTGGAGCGCATCATGGAGGCCAGTCTCCTGGCTGGTTGACACGGTTTTTCTCTGGCCCGGCGTGGCCGTTTTGAGGAGCTTCCTGATGAAACTGTGGCCATTGTTGTTGATTACCCTGATGAGTATCGTTTTCATGCCAGCGCATGCCGCCCGCATTAAAGATGTCGCTGATGTCGAAGGGGTTCGGAGCAATCAGCTGGTTGGTTATGGCTTGGTTGTTGGCTTACCAGGTACCGGAGAGCAAAGCCCGTTTACCGAGCAAAGCTTTCGTACCATGCTATCCAATTTCGGCATCAATATGCCGCAAGGCATGCGGACACAAATTAAGAATGTAGCCGCCGTGGCCGTGCATGCTGAATTGCCTGCTTTTGCTAAGCCTGGGCAGAGTATTGATGTCACGGTTTCTTCTGTTGGTAGTGCTGCCAGCTTGCGAGGTGGTACCCTGATGCAAACCATGCTGGTTGGCCTGGATGGTAACGTCTACGCAGTAGCACAGGGGAGTCTTATCGTCAGTGGTCTTGGTGCCGAAGGCTTGGACGGCTCTCGTATTTTGGTGAATACACCAACCGTAGGCCGTATACCCAATGGTGCGATGGTTGAACAGGAAGTGCCGACTCCGTTTGCGGAGGGGGACTACATCACCTTTAATTTGCATCGGCCTGATTTTACCACGTCGCGTCGTTTAGCTGAGGCAATTAATGGCTTTATCGGCCCTGACACCGCTTACTCACTGGATGCATCTTCAGTGCGTGTGCGGGCACCTCGCGATATCAGCCAGCGTGTTTCATACATGTCAACGCTGGAAAATCTAACCTTTGAGCCGGCCAACAATTCCGCAAAGATTATTATCAACTCGCGCACCGGCACCATTGTCATTGGGCAGGAGGTCAGGCTATTCCCGGCAGCAGTCACTCATGGCGGCTTGACAGTAACCATTGCTGAAAACCCCCGAGTGATTCAGCCAAATCCGTTAGCCGGTGGTGAGACCATGATTGAAGAAAACACCATTATTGATGTGAACCCAGCGCAGTCGCGTATGTTCAAGTTCGACCCGGGTGTCACTTTAGATGATCTGGTACGAACAGTGAATGCGGTTGGGGCGGCACCAGGCGATCTGATGGCGATTTTAGAAGCGTTGAAAGAAGCCGGTGCTATTCATGGCGAACTGGTCGTTATTTAAACAATGTGAGGCTTAGTATGGATTCGGTCAGACAACCTTTGTCGTACCATGACATCAATAGTTTGCAGCAGATCCGCCAATCGGCTACTCAAGACGAGGAGGCAGGGTTACGGCAGGCTGCCGAGCAGTTTGAGGCAATTTTCATGAATATGCTGCTGAGCAGCATGCGAAAAGCCAATGAAGCCTTCAAAGATGAAGATGGTTTTATGCACAGTGAAACCACCAAATTTTATGAGGATATGTACGATAACCAGCTTGCCTCTGACTTATCTCAAAGTGGCAGTCTTGGCCTGGCTGATCTTATCGTGCAGCAGCTGAGTCCGCAGCATATTGCGCAGCAATCACAACGGCCAGATCCTGCACACTTGACCATGCCAACGCCTATTCATAGCAGCAGTGCGGCGCAAGCTGCTGCTGCACAAATACAAATAGCGGCTCAGCCATCATCGGTTGAAGATGCTGCTGGCTCGGATTCCGCAGCGATTGCAAAACCAAGCTGGATGGTCGACTCCCCTCAGGCTTTTGTCGAGCGATTGTTACCTGCAGCTCGCGAGGCGGCATCGGCACTAGGCCTGGATCCGATCGCTCTAGTCGCGCAAGCTGCGCTGGAAACCGGCTGGGGGCAACGCATGATCCAGACGGCGGCTGGTGAGAATAGCTTTAACCTCTTTGGCATTAAAGCCAGCCGAGGCTGGCAGGGTGATACCGCCGTGGTGGATACATTGGAATACCGTCAGGGAGTAGCCCAAAAAGAGCAAGCCAAGTTTCGCGCTTATGGCTCTCCTGAGCAGAGTTTAAAAGACTATGTTGATTTTATACGCAACAGCCCACGCTATCAGGATGCGCTCAAAGTAGCCTCGGATAGTGTCGCTTACTTCCGTCAGTTGCAAGCGGCCGGTTATGCGACCGATCCCAATTATGCCGAAAAGATTAAGTCAGTGATGAACAACCCGGTCATGCGTGCGCTAAAAGCATCTGCTCAAGAATAGTGCAGCGCGGCCGATACACAGAGTGAGCAAGGTAAGCGGAGTTAATCATGTCAGACAATTTACTCAGGATCGGTTCTTCAGCTGTGATGGCCAGCAGTACCTTGCTTAACACCACCAGTAATAATATTGCCAATATCAACACTGAAGGTTACGTTCGCCAACGAACTGAATTTGAATCACAAATTTTAGGTTTGGGTGTTGGACGCGGAACTACCGAACGTTTAGTGAACGAGTTTACGCTAAAGCAATTGCGTCGTGACACTTCATCCTACTCTTATTCCGAACAGTTTCTGGCAGAAGCCAATCGGGTGGATGCCTTGTTTTCTAACCCGGCAAACAGCATTGCGACGGGTATGAATGAGTTATTTGATCAGTTCCAGATTGCCAATAATGACCCCACCACCTTAGCCAATCGTCAGCTGATCATTGGTAGCTCAGAAGCTTTACTTGATAAGTTTAATACCATGTCGACCCTGGTATTAGATCAAGATTTATTCATCAATCAGCAACTGGATATTTTTGTCGATGAGAGCAATGGCTACATCAAGCAAATCGCACAGCTTAATAGAGAAA
>JAIUMG010000145.1 GCA_022565655.1 Alkalimonas sp. | reverse complement strand
CTTGTGTCAAATGAGTTTCGAGTTGATGCAGATTTTAGCGTAAACTAACCACATGGATGGTTGTTTGAGCATGCAATGCCCCTTGAGATAAAACATATTCCCGTTGCAGAGGTCGCTTGCAGTAACTGCCAGGCGTGTTGTTGTCGGTTGGAAGTGATGTTGATAAGCGATACCGGCGTGCCCGAACAGTTTATCGCCGTTGATCAATGGGGCGGTGAAACCATGCTACGTTTAGCCGATGGCTGGTGTTCGGCACTGGACCGCCAGACCATGCAATGCAGCATCTATGAAAAGCGACCCTGGATCTGCCGGGAGTTTGAAATGGGCTCCTATGAGTGTTTGCATGAACGATCAAAACATTTGTAACGAAGTTATCTGCCAGTTGCAGTGTGTCAGTTCGCTGGCCGAGGTCAAAGCAGATGAGTGGGATGCGTTATTCCCAACCGATTACCCCTTTACCCGGCACGCTTTTTTACGGGCGCTGGAGCAAGGCGGCAGCGTTGGCGGCCAAACCGGTTGGTTGCCCCAGTATTTGCTGTTGTGGCGAGAGCAACGCTTAATTGCAGCATTACCAGCCTATTTGAAATTGCATTCCTATGGCGAGTACCTATTTGACTGGTCGATTGCCGAAGCCTATCAGCAGCATGGGCTGGATTACTACCCAAAGCTGGTTCTCGCGGTCCCGTTTACCCCGGCAGAAGGGCCGAGAGTTGGCCTCTGTGCTAAGGAGTCGAGATCGCAGCTGATGGCACAGCTGGATGCCGGCCTGCAGCAACTGGTTGGGCGCTATCAATTGAGTAATGTGCAGTGTTTGTATCCAGAGTCCGCGCAGCAACATCTTTGGACTGAACGTGGTTATTGGCAGCGCTATGATGTGCAGTTTCAATGGCTGAACCGGGGCTACCAGAGTTTTGCAGACTATTTAGCAACAATGACCTCGCGCAAGCGCAAACAAATTCGTAAAGAGCGAAGCCGGGTGGCAGAGCAGGGGCTAGTGATGAAAACCTTGCATGGTGCTGAGCTGGATGAGGCCTTTTGGCAGCAATTCGTTTTATTCTACCAACAAACCTACCTCAAGCGCTCCGGCCACCGGGGCTATTTAACCGCAGACACCTTTCGGCGCTGGGGCCAGCAGATGAGCGACAGCATTGTGGTGTTTGCCGCCTATCATCAGCAGCAGCTGATAGCCGCTTCGCTATGTTTTCGCTCAGAGCACACCCTGTATGGCCGTTACTGGGGCTGCGCCGCAGAATATGACTTTTTACATTTTGAAGCTTGCTATTACGCTGGTATTGATTACTGCATCGCGCATCAACTGGCAAGCTTTGATGCTGGCGCTCAGGGTGAACACAAGTTACAACGCGGCTTTGAGCCAGTATTACGCAGCGGCTTTTACCGCTTTCAACCCAGCCCGTTGTTTGCCGCCATAGAGCGTTATTGTCTGGATGAGCAGCAGATGCTTAAACGCTATATGGAGGATGCTAAGCTGCAGTTGCCTTATCGGATAAGCGATTAGTTGCTTGATCACATAAACGTTGCGCCACCCACGATGCTTGTCCAACTTAAAAAGCTCCGAGGTCAGTACATCGTGGACAGTTATTAGGTCTAGCCGTTGCAAAGCTTGCTATACTCAAAGTGATAGAATAGTATCACTTTAAGTGTTTCTTTGGAGCAGCTGTTATGAAAGTCGAATTAGTGACCTCACTTAAACGCCAGGCGACTAAGATCCTGGCGGAACTGCACGATACCAAAGAGCCGGTATTGATTACTGAGCATGGTAAAGCCTCTGCATACCTTATCGATGTTGATGATTATGAGTTTATGCAAAACCGCTTAACGATCCTTGAAGGTATTGCCCGTGGTGAGCGTGCCTTAACGGCCGGTAACACAGTGAGTCATAACGAGGCCAGGGACAAAATGTCAAAATGGCTGAAATAGTTTGGACTGAACCTGCTTTAGCGGATCTTAACGATATCGCTGAGTACATAGCACTGGAAAATGAAGTTGCTGCCAGGCAGTTGGTTCAAACGCTTTTCAGCAAAGTTGAACGTTTAGCAAATTTCCCTGATTCAGGTCGTGTGCTGCCGGAGCTTGAACACTTGAATTACCGGGAAGTTGTCGTGAAACCCTGCCGAGTTTTCTATAAGCAAGATGGCGATAAAGTTTATATTCTGTCTGTCATGCGCTCTGAAAGAGATTTGCGCAGGTTTTTGCTGAGCAAATAGCTGCCTCGTAGTCATAGTCCAGGGGCTAACTAGCCCAAACTAGCCCGTACATCGGCAATAGTGATAAAGAGTTTGTGCTCTGTGTCTTGAAAAGCCTGAAAGCCATAACGTTCATAGAAATTTTTTGCACCATCTTTAGCATCAACAATGACGACCGGGAAGGCTACGCTGTCACTGGCCGCTAACAGTTTTCGAAGTGCATCAATAAGTAACCATTCACCAAAGCCTTTTCCCTTATAGCGTTCATCGACAGCTAAGCGGGCGATAAGCCCTCCAGACGTCAATGATTGGTGCTTTTTCTGTAACTTATCCGGCAAAGCCTGCAAGTTAATCGGTGTCATGGTTAACGTATAAAAGCCAATGATATGCGAACTATCGTTATCGTCTTCTAACACGAAGGTTCTGCTGTTATCTTTCTTGGCTTGCTGACTCGCCATCATTTTCAGATAGTTATTTAGCGCCTCAATACCACAGTTAAAACGGTTTCTATCGTGTTTAGCTTTGTCTAGCATCACGGTGTTCATTACTGAGCTTTGCTCTCATAGCGTTCAGCAGCGGCTTTCAGTTTTGAGTTTGCTGCAGCAGGGCGGTCTAAAGCGTCCATAAGCAAGGCGGCGTCTGCCTGGCTAAGTTTTAACGCTTGCTCACGCTCAATCACTTGTTGCGCTTTTTCAATGGCTGCACTTAAAACAAAGGAGTTCATACTGGACATGCCAGCGAGCCCCGCGGCCTTGGTCAGCAAATCTTGGGTTTCGACATCAACTCTGGCGGTGATGCGAGGCAAGGTAGTTGCCATACTATAATCTCCTATGGTGTCAAACTGGCACATGAATAGTATGGGCTTAACAAGGGTAAAAATCAATTCATGTGTCATTTTGGCACGCGAATTTGCAGGTAATTAAAACACGTTAATAGCCGTAGTTAACGCGTAGCACTTTTCGTTCAAACGACTAATTAGTGCTTGCGCTGCTTCCATTGGTTAGCGACTAAAATGCAGCAATCGGTTGTTGGCGGGCATGCTGTGATCGGCTTGCAGTTGAAAGCCAATGGCGCTAGCCAACTCTACAATAGCTTCCTGATCACGGATCCCCATAGCTGGGTCGCGTTGCTGTAGGCTCAGATGAAACTGGTGGTTGCTTTGGCTGGTAAATTCGCCCTGATAATTAAAGGGGCCATAAATACATAGTTCTGCCTGGCGGGCAGCCAGGCTATCCAGCCGCTGAAAAAAACGCTGTACTACTGGCCAGGCCATAATATGCAGGGTATTGGCACTGAAAACCCCATCGGCAGCGGGTTCAGACCAGTCGCTTTGCCGAATATCTAATGGCAGCGCCGCCGGCAGATTGCTGGCTGCTTGGTGTTGCAAGCGGCGTTGCAAATCCGGCAGATAAGCGGGTTGGTCGCTGCATTGCCACAGTAAGTGGGGCAGCTCACTGGCAAAGTAAACCGCATGCTGACCGGTGCCGCTGCCAACTTCCAGCACACGCTTGCAGCGGGCAAATGCAGGTTTGATCACCGAAAGGATCGGCTTTTTGTTGTTTTCGCAGGCTTGCGAATAAGGCAAGTCCGCTGGAAGTTGGGAATTATTGTACATCAGAGAAACCAGATCAGAGCGAATTAGGCCGATAGCATAACTGAAAAACCAACAACTTTTCTAACGTTAATCCAATCGACGCTTGATCCTGCCTAATGCTAACCCTTAATTTTATAGCGCTGATCCCATTGCTGCAGCTTTGGTTCCATCACGCGAAACCACAGTGGTGGGATTAACGCCAGCAGCATCGATCCCAGGTAGCCAGTGGGTAAGTCAGGTGTCTCCGGGTAAGCTTTGAGCTGATAAAAAGGCAGCTGTGCCCTGGCGTGATGGTGCGAATGGCGGGTCAGGTTAAAACTGGCCCAGCTGCTTATACGCTTGGTGGTATTCCAGCTGTGATAAGGCCGGATGGGCTGATTGGGTTGGCGAACAATGCCGTAGTGCTCAATGTAATTCACCACTTCAAGCGTTGCTTTGGCCAAGAGAGCACTGAGCATAAACAGCAGCAGGCCTTGCCAACCAGCCAGTAAAAAGGCCAGCATACTGAGTAGCAGCGACATCATCACACCACGTATCAACCGATTGTGATAGCCAAATACTGCTTGCTGGCGCTTGGCCAGGCGTTGTTTTTCGATGGCCCAGGCGCTTCGATTGCCATCAAGCATGGACAGCACAATGTGCCGATACACAGTACGCCCTCTGGGAGCGGTTGCCGGGTCACGCTTGGTTCCTACATAACGATGATGGCCATAGACATGCTCAATGGCAAAGCTGGTATCCCAACTGAAAGCCAACAGCCAGCGGCCAGCTGTCATGGCGATCGGTTCGGCAGTACGATGGGTCAGTTCATGCGCCGGCACAGTACCGACCATGGCGATCAATAAGCCAGCGCCGAAAGCAACGGGAATATAATGCCACCATTGATTGGTTGAACGGGCAGATAAAGCATCGTAGCCAGTCCAGTGCATAATCAGCTGGCCATAGCCGAATAGGTCGGTACTGGATACACTCCAGAGTAAGGCCGCAAAGATCAGTAGCATAAACAGCAAGGAGCTGTATAGCAGTAGGTTGAGTAACCAGGGCTGCTGATACTCAGGCTCGCTGTGATCATCGCCTGCCAGCAGATCGCCAAACACGACGACGGCTACAACACAGATCAGCCCCAAGGCCATCCACTGGTTGCCTAGAGTGATGCCAACGAAGAACGGTACCGTCAGCAGGTGAAATAAACTGAACTTTGCATACTGCCACATCATGGTATCTCACAGAGAATTTATGCGACTAAGCTTACGATAGTGATGGGGCGAAGGGCATGGCTTTGCCAGCCAATATCTGGTCATTTACGGCCATATGGCTGGTGCCAGCAGTGGAATGCGCTACACTGAGCAGGCATTGATGCAAGAAAAGAGCAAGCCGCCTGATGATGGATACAAGCAGTGGCAGCAATCAGGTCTATCTGCCTGGACATTACCTGCGAAACCTACTGGAGCTGGTGCAAAGCCGGGGCGGAAACCCTGCTGCGGTGTTGGCACAGGCTGGTTTATCCGAACGCACTGTAGAGCGATTGGATACTTCGCTTAGCTGGACACAGTTTCAAGCCATTATTCAGAGCAGCTGCACGGAAATCAATGAACCAGCGCTTGGCTTATATCTGGGCAGCCAGTTGACGATTACCACGCATGGCCTGCTAGGTTTAGCGACCATGAGCAGTCGTAATTTGCAAGAGGCGATAGAGTTTATTTGCCAGTTCACCACCATTCGAAGCCCCTTATTGAACCTGAGCTTGCAGCAGCACAAGCGCAATGTGTATCTGATCCTGACGGAATTGCACCCATTGGCTGAAATTCGTCACTTTGTGGTGGAAACTTTTATGGTGGCTTTGCACGCCATGCTAGATTTCGTGTCCGGTCACCGATATCAATTAAAGCAGCTTGACTTCGCTTTTCAGCAACCCGCTTATGCTGAGTTGTACCGGGCTTTCTTTCCGTGCAAAGTACAATTCTCCCAAGCTGAGCATCGGTTGATCTTGTCGGCAGACGATCTGGCATTGGCCTCACCATGGGCCGACCGGCACGTCAAAACCCAGCTAACAGCCCAGTGTGAACAAGAACTGCAGCGCTGGCAGCAGCAACAAAGCATGGCGGGTTTAATTCGCTTGATGTTGGGGCGAACCAAGGGGCGTATTCCCAGCATTGAACAGGTTGCGGCGGAGTTTGCTGTGTCCAGTCGCACCCTGCGACGACGCCTGGCTGAAGAGGGGACCAGTTATCAATGTCTGGTGGATGATTGGCGCCGGCAGATGGCAAGCCAGTACTTACGAACCACCAGCTTGCCCGTGCAGCAGATTGCATATTTACTAGGCTATGCTGATCCGGCGAATTTTGGCCGGGCCTTTCGACGCCAACAGGGGATTGCCCCGCAGCAATTTCGTGACCAGCAACACACAACAGACGAGTGATCGAAATACGTGGTCGCGCGTAGTCACTGGTTATAAACTCAAAGGATTTGCTTACATATGATTACCAGCAAGGTGCGTTACTCGTGGTGGCAGCAGGTGGCTGCTTTGGTGCTGCTGTTGCTGATCACTTATCTGGCCGCTGCCATTGGTAGCATCGGCTCATTGAATGCCCCACAGTTTTATCGTGAGCTGCAACTGCCCGGCTGGGCGCCACCCGGTTGGCTGTTTGGGCCAGCCTGGAGCTTACTCTATACCCTGATGGCGATTGCTGCCTGGCTGGTTTGGCGAAGCGGAACGCTCCGTAAGACGGCCAGCGCACTGCAGCTGTATGGCGTGCATTTGGTGGTTAATGCGCTTTGGAGCTGGTTGTTTTTTGCCTGGTATCAAGGCGGGGCGGCCTTGGTAAACATTCTGATATTGTGGTTACTCATCGCACTGATGATGCGTGTATTTTGGCGTCATAGCCGCCTTGCGTCAGCCATGTTACTGCCATACCTGCTGTGGGTCAGTTTTGCGTCTGTATTAAACTGGAGCATCTGGCAGTTGAACCCTGCTTTATTATAACCCCGACTAGACAAAGGTTTTAGCATGAGATTTAGAATCATTTTGCTGTACGCCGCCACTGCTGGCATCGTTAGTTTGGCTGTACCGACCAGCGCATCTGCCGAGGCTGTCAGAGCCGAGCCGCGAGGCTTTATTTATGGTGTGGGCGTTGGCTTGAATCAGGAATTGTACCAGGATTACCGCCGCCGAGTGGTGCCAATCCCCATTGTTGGTTATCGCGGCGAGCGGTTGTCGGTGTATGGCCCCTTCATCAGTTACGATGTGTTTAAGCAGGAACAGCTCACTTTTTCTTTGCGGCTTGCACCACGTTTTGCCGGGGTCGATGAATCCGATAGTCCGGTATTTGCCGGCATGGAAAAGCGCAGAACCTCGATGGATGTCGGTGCTGGCATTCAGCTAAACCAGCAAAACTGGCGCTATGAGCTCAGCCTGTTAGCCGATGCACTGAATAACTCCAATGGTTATGAAATCAGCTCAGCCATCAGTTATCGCTATCAGGCCGGGCCATTCTTTTTTGAGCCGAAACTTAGTCTCTACCATTCCGATAGCAAGCTGGTGGATTATTACTATGGCGTGCGGCCTAAAGAAGCGACCGAACAGCGCCCAGCCTACCAGGCAGGCAGTGTCATCAATTATGGTACCGGCCTGTCCATCGCCACACCAATTTTTGCCGGAGGCATGACTCGCCTGGGGCTGGAGCATCGTTGGTATGGCGATAGCATCGCTGATAGTCCTCTCACCGACAGACGCCGCGGCTTTCAGTTGTTTTTTTCGTACAGCCGGTTTTTTTAAAAAAAAAGCGCCGGCAAGCGGCGCTGAAATGTCAGCAGACAAGGTTGGTGTCTGATTGTTACAAAGAACCCATGTATGGTAACGCTTCAGCCGATGCAGAAAGTTGATCCAACGCATATATTTGTCAGTGCGCTATAAATCGGTTACAAATGGGGTATACATAACAACAGGGTACATCGACTATGCGACTTTCATTGATTGCAGCCACTCTGGCTGTCGGGCTTTCTTCAGCGGCTTCGGCCGATACACCCATTGGTTTAGTGATCCATGGCGGAGCTGGCACCATCGATCGGGCTTCGATGACGGCTGAGCAAGAGCAAGCCTACCATGCGGTACTGCGTGATGCGGTGGAGCAGGGCTATGCAGTGCTGGCCAAGGGGGGCACCAGTGTCGAAGCTACACTGAAAGCCGTAACCATTATGGAAGACTCGCCATTGTTTAATGCTGGTAAAGGGGCGGTCTACACCTGGGATGAGCGCCATGAGCTGGATGCCTCGATCATGGAAGGTGCCAGTTTAAATGCTGGTGCGGTGGCTGGGGTCAGCAATGTGAAAAATCCCATCTTATTGGCTGAAAAAATTATGACCGAGTCGGTGCATGTGATGCTTTCAGGCGCAGGTGCCGAACAGTTTGCCAAAGAACAGCAACT